>JAIEQN010000743.1 GCA_019747685.1 Gemmataceae bacterium | reverse complement strand
GAGCAGCCCGCGGCGGCTGGAGAAGTCCTTCTTGTGGGCCCGCATGTGCTCGGTCAGGTAGTTGATCCGGGCGGTCAGCAGGGCGACCTGGACCTCGGGCGAGCCGCTGTCGGTCGCGTCCCGCCGGAACTGCCCGATGAGTTCGGTCTTCTGGTCCTTGGTGATCGCCATCGTTCCCGGTCTCCGCGAACTGAGCCGCGTCGTACTCCTGCCAACGGTTGACGAGACAGCGACAGTTACGCCCAATACACGATTCATCCACCTTACGGCGCGGCGGACGGCCGGCAAGGGGCCGGGCGGAAATGTCCCCCGGGCGACCCCGCCGTCGGGAAGCCGTCGTCGCGTCGTGAACCCGGGGGCGGGTGACATTTTTCGGCCGGCCCCGGGATGTCGGGTGGGGCGACGGGGCCGATGTCCCGGCCGGGGATTGTGAAACCGCCGGGCCGGGTCGGGCGTCATACCTACGGGCGTCCCGGCGGCGGGTTCCGCGGCCGGCCGGAAAGATTTTCGGCCGGACGTTGCGTCCGGGCCGGCCGGGCGATATATTCAATCGTGTCTCGGAACGCCGCCACACCCTACCTCCTTTTCGGGGCCGGATCATGTTCGCGACTCGTCAGACCGCCCCCGGCATCGCCCGGGGCCGCCACGGGTTCACGCTGATCGAGCTGCTGGTCGTCATCGCCATCATCGCCGTCCTGATCGGGCTGCTCCTGCCGGCCGTCCAGAAGGTCCGGGAGGCGGCCAGCCGGATGAGCTGCCAGAACAACCTCAAGCAGCAGGGGCTGGCCCTGCAGAACTTCTCCACGAACGCTAACAGCAAGTTCCCGGCCGCGCTCATCAACTCCGGGCAGGTCCTCCCGGCCCAGATCGGGGTCACCGTCTCCAACTACAAGGGGCCCGAGATCGACCTGTCGGCCGCGTACACCGACGGCCTGTACCGGGTCCACAACCACAGCGGGTTCATCGCCCTGCTGCCGTACATCGAGCAGGAAACCCTGTACCGACAGTACCAGTACGCCGGGTCGGCCAGCCCCTCCAACCCGGGCGGGAACCCGCTCGTCGCCCCGTATGTGGCCACCAACCAGTCCATCGTTGCGACCGCGCTCCTCAAGCTGTACTACTGCCCGTCCGATGACACGCCGGAGACGAATACGCAGCCGATGGACCCGTACCAAATCCAGGATGTCCGGCGGGGGAACTACCTGTTCAGCGTCGGGGCCGTGACCGACGGGGCCGGGTCGATCATCGACTTCTCCAAGCTCCCGGGGAACGCCCGCGGGGCGTTCGGGCACAACGGGGCCGTCACCCTGGGCGGCAAGTCGATCTCGGACGGGGCGAGCAACACCATCGCCATCGGCGAGGCCACCCAGGAGAACGCGACGGACAAGGACGCCGGCCCGTACTGGGGCGTCGGGACCTTCCGCGCGGTCCTGGGGACCGGGTTCACCGGGACGTTCATGGGCGGGGTGTTCACCCGCACCGCCGGGTACCCGCCGAACCTGACGGCCACGACCGCCGGCGGGGGGCCGTGCGTGACCAATGCGGGCCGGCTGTGTACCGCCGCCGGGCGGTTCGGCAGCAACCACACCGGGGTGGCCAACTTCCTGTACTGCGACGGGTCGGTCCGGAGCGTCCGGGACAACGTCGACCAGAACGTGTTCGCCAACACCGTCACCCCGAACGGCGGGGAGACGAGCGTGTACCTCGACTGACGCCGGCCGCCGGGCCGACCGCGACCGCGACCACACCCGCCGCGGGGGCCATCGGCCCCCGCGGCGTCGTTTCGCGCCTCGGGCCGTGGTACAATCACCCCGGAGGGTCGCCCATGCCGGACGAGTCGCTGAACGGTGAGTTCGACCTCGGGGCGGCGCTGGGGGCGGAGAAGGACTTCGCCGTCCAGTGCTTCACCGTCTACGTCCCGAACCAGGACAGGGACGGGGTGGAGATCGGCACCCAGCGGAAGTGGGTGCTGGAGGCCATCCGGCTGCTGACCGAACTGAACGGCGGGGCGACAGCCATGCCGCCCGCCGAAGGGGCGTGGCGGAGCGGGGAGGGCCGGGTCGTCTGGGAACACCCGGTCGTGGTCTACTCCTACATCGACCCCGAGCCGTTCCACGCCGCCCTGTCCCGCGTCCGCGAATTCCTCCACCGCATGGGCCGGGAGACGAACCAGGGCGAGGTGGCCTTCGAGTTCTGCGACAAGTTCTACCTCATCCGCAAGTACGACCCGCCCGCTTCTTCCAGTGCCGGAGGGCAGGCATGAACCCGTTCCACCGGATCGCGCGGAGTACCCGCCCGGTCATCCGCGTCACCCCGTCGACCCGGCCGGAACTCGACCCGGCCGAGGTGGTGGCCGCCCTCGGGGCCGAGCCGACCGGGATCACCATCCCGCCCGGCGGCAGCCCGATGACCAAGTTCGCCGCCCGCCGGGAGGCGTTCCGCCGGCTGACCGGCGGCCCGCTGGCCGTCCCCCGGGAGCAGTGGGAGAAGCTCGACAAGCTGGCCGCGGCCGTGGCCGGGCCGGGGTTCGCCCCGTCGCCGGAGAAGGTGGCCGGGGTGCTGCTGGCCTGGGCCCTGGAGCGAGTCGAGCGGGGCGAGCTGCCCGACGCCCTCCGCCGGCCCGCCGCCGACCCGCCGGCCACGCCGGGGTAAGCGGGGGCGGTAGCCGGCCCGGGGTCAGTCGGCCTCGTCCTCACTCGGCCAGAGCGGGACGTACCCGACTTTCGTGAACTGGAACGCGACCTCGTGCGACGAGATCGGCGGGATGTCCGCCCGGCCGTCCTCGTCCGGCGTCGGGTCGGCGGCCGGTTCGACCGGCTCGGGTGTCGGCGGGAGGGCCGTCGGGAGTGCGTCGGTGGGTTCCATACCGGCCATCGTACCCTCCCCGGCGGCCGGCCGCTAGCGGGGCCGTTCTCCGCCGCGCAGGCCGGGAGGCCTGCGCCACCAAAGCCGGCGGTGGCGCAGGCCTCCCGGCCTGTGGTGGGTTATTCGGCTCTGGTGGCACAGGCCTCCCGGCCTGTGGTGGGTTATTCGGCTCTGGTGGCACAGGCCTCCCGGCCTGTGCGGGCACCTACTGGTTGAACACGAACTCCTTGGTGTTCAACAGCGCCCACAGGATGTTCTCGTAGGCCGCCTTCTTCCCGGCCGGGCCGGCCTTCGCGGTCATCTTGGCGACGTGGTCGAGGGCCGCCGCCAGGTCGGTCTCGGTCGGCTTGCGGGCGAACGCCCACACGAACAGCTCGGCCACCTTCTCCCCGTCCGGCCGCGGGTCCTTGGCCAGCGCGTCGGCCCGGCCGCCCGCCCGGCTCAGCTTCCCCTGCACCTCCTCGCTGTTGAGCAGGTGCAGGGCCTGGGCCAGGTTCGCCTCGTTCACCCGCTCGCACTCGCACGCGCTCTGCCGCTGCGGCCGGCCGAACACGTCCAGGAAGTACGACCGGAACGACTCGTCCGGCAGCATCGTCGCCCGGGACGGGGCGAACCGGTCCTTCGGCAGCCCGTCGAACGCCGTCGGGCTGTCCGTCACCTGGCCGACCGCGTCGAGCAGTACTTCCGCCCCCAGCCGCCGCGGGTAGTACCGGGCGTAGCTCTGCTTGTCCGCCTTGTTCCACTCGTTCGGGACGCTGGAGAGCTGGTACGTCCGGCTCTTGCAGATGGTCCGGATCAGGTGCTTGAGGCTGTAGCCGTGGTCGGTCAGCTCCTTCGCCAGGGCGTCGAGCAGCTCCGGGTTGCTCGGCGGGTTGGTCACCCGCATGTCGTCCAGCGGGTCGACGATGCCCCGGCCGAAGAAGTGGGCCCAGTACCGGTTGGCCACCGCCCGGGCGAAGAACGGGTTCTTCGGGTCGGTCATCCAGTCGGCCAGCCGCTCCCG
>JAIEQN010000346.1 GCA_019747685.1 Gemmataceae bacterium | reverse complement strand
CGGAGGTAGGTCGGGCGGCCGCTCTTGGCCCGGATGGCGGCGATGATCCAGCGGATGGCCAGGCTCTCGGCCCGCTTGGCCTTCACCTGCATCGGCACCTGGTAGTTGGCCCCGCCGACCCGCCGGCTGCGGACCTCCAGCGACGGCTTGACGTTGGCCACCGCCTCGGTGAACACCTGGACCGGGTCGGCGTCCTTGAGCCGGTTCTTGATCTGGTCCATCGCGTCGTAGAAGACGCGGGTGGCGACCGACTTCTTCCCGTCCCGCATCAGGCAGTTGATGAACTTGCTGACCAGCAGCGAGTTGTACCGGACGTCCGGGGCGAGCTTGGTGTAGCTGGCGGTCCGCGCTTTGGCGCCCATGATTCAGTTTCGAGTTTCGAGTTTAAGGTTTCGAGTCCCCGGCGGGTCCGAGTTCCGGGTCCGACTCCGAGCGACGGGGGCTGCCCCTTCGACTCGAAACTCGAAACTCGGAACTCGAAACTCGGCTACTTCCCTTCCTTCTTGGCCCCGTACTTCGACCGGGCCTGCTTCCGGTCGGCCACCCCCTGGGAGTCGAGGACGCCCCGGATGATGTGGTACCGGACGCCCGGCAGGTCGCGGACCCGGCCGCCCCGGACGAGGACGATCGAGTGCTCCTGGAGGTTGTGCCCCTCGCCGGGGATGTACGCCGTCACCTCGACCCCGGTGGACAGCCGGACCCGGGCCACCTTCCGCAGGGCCGAGTTCGGCTTCTTCGGGGTCATCGTCTTGACGACCGTGCAGACGCCCCGCTTCTGGGGGCAACCCTGCATGGCCGGGTGCTTCGGCTTCGACCGCTGCGGCACCCGCGGCTTGCGGACCAACTGGTTGATCGTCGGCATTCGATCCTCGGTCTCGAAACCGGCCGGCACGCACCCCGGCCGGGTCCTCACGAGAGGGTTCGGCTATTGAAGCACAACCGCCCCCCGGCGGCCAGGGGGCGGTCGCATCTTTTCGAGGCCGGCGAGGGTGTTCCTCACCAGCCCGGTTCTCATTGGTTTGGTTCGGCGCGGCACACACCCCGCGGCCGAACCAATGAACCCGGTCCGAGGGACGACCGTTACCGGAAACCCCGTCGCGGGCTGGGGTCGGTCCCACCCCGGCACTACCCCGCGGTGACGGCCGTGTCCGGGACGCCGGCCGCCCCGTCGACCCCGGGGGCCGGGGCGTACCCGCCGGCCCCCGGCAGGTTGATCCGGACCTCCGCCTCCTGGTGGGTCTTGAACCCGGTCCCGGCCGGGATCAGGTGCCCGAGGATGACGTTCTCCTTCAGCCCGACCAGGTAGTCGACCTTGCTGGCCAGGGCCGCCTCGGTCAGCACCTTGGTCGTCTCCTGGAAGCTGGCCGCGCTGATGAAGCTGTCCGACTGCACCGCCGCCTTGGTGATCCCGAGGAGCTGGACCTCGTTGTCCGACGGCTCCGGGGTGGTCGCGGTCGGCAGCTTCTTCTTGCCGCCGGCCGCCTCCAGGGTGGCCCGCTCCTCCTCGAAGGCGTCCTTGCTGTACACCCGCCCCGGGACCAGCGACGAGTCCCCGGCGTCGGCCACCTTGACGCACTCCTCGACCAGCCGCCGGTTCACCTCCTGGAAGGCGAACTTGTCCATGACCGCCCCGGGCAACAGCCCGGTGTCCCCGGTCCGGGTGACCTTCACCTTCCGCAGCATCTGGGCGACGATCACCTCGATGTGCTTGTCGTCGATGTCCACCCGCTGCGACCGGTACACCGCCTGGACCTCCCGGACCAGGTACTCCTGGACCGCGTCCTGGCCGGAGATGGCCAGGATGTCGTGCGGGACGAGCGGCCCGAACACCAGCGGGTCGCCCTCCTTGACGTACTCCCCGGTGTGGACCCGGAGGATCGCCCCGGCCGGGACCTGGTGCTCCCGCTCCTCCCCGATCGGGGTCTCGTCCTCGGCCTCCGGCTGGACGTGGACCAGCCGCTTGCCCCGCTTCTTGTCCCCGATCCGGACCTTCCCGGCGACGGTCGCCATGACCGCCGGGCTCCGCGGCCGCCGGGCCTCGAAGAGTTCCGTGACCCGCGGCAGCCCGCCGGTGATGTCCTGGGTCTGCGACACCTCCCGGGGCGTCTTCGCCAGGAGCGTCCCGGCCGCCACCTTCTGGCCGTTCTGGACCTGGAGGTTGGCCCGCTCCGGGATGAAGTACGCCCGGAGGGTCTGGCCGCGGTCGTTGACGATCAGGATTTGCGGGTGCAGGTCGCCCCGGTGCTCCATGATCGTCAGCCGCTCCACCCCGGTCGTCCGGTCCAGCTCCCGGCGGAGGGTCTCCCCCTCCTTGATGTCCTCGAACCGGACCGTCCCGCCCTCCTCCGAGATGATCGGCAGGGAGTGCGGGTCCCACTTGACCAGGGGGGCCCCGGGGGCGACCTCCTGCCCCTCGGTGACGAACACCTCGGCCCCGTTCGGGACGGCGAACCGCTCGACCGCGGCCGCCCCACCGGCCCCGCCCCCGGCCCGGGTCAGGACGACCTCGCCGGTCCGGGCCAGGGCGATGTGCTGGCCCTGGTCGTTGGTGACGACCGTGACCCGCTCGAACGACACCACCCCGCCCTTCTTGGCCTTGTGCTCGCTGTCCACGGTCTGGGCCCGGCCGGCCACCCCGCCGATGTGGAACGTCCGCATGGTGAGCTGGGTGCCCGGCTCGCCGATCGACTGGGCGGCGATGATCCCGACGGCCATCCCGTCCTCGACCATCGCCCCGGTCGCCAGGTCCATCCCGTAGCACCGCCGGCACACCCCGAGCGGGGCCTGGCAGGTCATCGGGCTGCGGACGGAAATCTTGTCCACCCCCAGCCGCTCCAGCTCCTTCGCCTTGGCCGGGGTGACCAGCTCGTTCTCCTCGACGATCGGCTCCCGGGTGGCCGGGTGCTCGATCGTCGTCCGGCTGACCCGCCCGCGGACCGCGTCCGAGAGCGGCCGGTCGACCTCGTCCCCCTTGTACATGATCCCCTTCGTCACCCCCATGGTGGTCCCGCAGTCCTCCATGGTGATGACCACGTTCTGGGCCACGTCGGCCAGCTTCCGGGTCAGGTAGCCGGAGTCGGCCGTCTTCAGGGCGGTGTCGGCCAGCCCCTTGCGGGCCCCGTGGGTGCTGGAGAAGTACTCCAGCACGGTCAGGCCCTCCCGGAAGTTCGACTTGATCGGGGTCTCGATGATGGCCCCGCTCGGCTTGGCCATCAGCCCCCGCATCCCGGCCAACTGGCGGATCTGCTCGATCCCGCCCCGGGCCCCGGAGTGGGCCATCAGGAAGATCGGGTTGAGGTACGGGACGACCTTCCCGGTCACCTGGTCCGGCCGGCGGTCGTTGGCCAGGTCGGCCATCAGCCGCTTGGTGATCTGGTCCCGGGCGTCCATCCAGGTGTCGATCACCTTGTTGTACCGCTCGATCTCGGTGATGATCCCCCGCTCGAACTGCTTGCGGTACTTGTCCGCCTCCTTGTCCTTCTCCTTGAGCACCGCCTCCTTGTTCTCCGGGGTCCGCAGGTCGGACGCGGCGAACGACAGCCCGCTCCGGGTGCTCTCCCGGAACCCGGTCTCCTTCATCCGGTCCAACAGGGCGATCGTCTCCCGCCGGCCGAGGACCTGGTAGCAGTCGGCGATGATCCGGCTGAGGTACTTCGACCCGAGCGGCAGGTCGTAGAAGGCCATCTTCGGGCTGAGGATGTCGTTGAAGATGACCCGGCCGACGGTCGTCTTGACCAGCCCGTTCGGCTTGCGGGGCAACTCCTCGGCCCGCGGCACCCCCTTCTCGTCCTTCACCTCGGCGATCACCTTCCGGTCGATCGGCAGCCGGACCCGGACCTTGGCGTGCATCCCGA
>JAIEQN010000116.1 GCA_019747685.1 Gemmataceae bacterium | reverse complement strand
GCCCAGTACCGGTTGGCCACCGCCCGGGCGAAGAACGGGTTCTTCGGGTCGGTCATCCAGTCGGCCAGCCGCTCCCGCGGGTCGTCCCCGGGGGCGACCTCCTCGGCCTTGCCGTCCAGCGGCTTGGGCGGGGCCGGCTTGCCGGTCCGCTTGTTGGTGACCCCGCCGTCGGCCCGGGCGAAGACGGCCTGCACCGTCACCTGGCCGCGGTTCGGGTCGAACCCGGGCAGGACGACCTGCTTCCGCCCGAGCCGGCCGAAGAACCCGGCGAACCCCCAGTAGTCGTCCTGGCCCCACTTCTCGTAGGGGTGGTGGTGGCACTGGGCGCAGGCCAGCCGCTGGCCGAGGAACACCTGGGCCACGTCGTCCACGAACTCTTCCGGCTTGCTCAGCTCCTTGTACCAGACGGTCGTGGGGTTCTTCCGCTCGTCCCCGGTGGCGGTCAGGATGGCCCGGACGAAGTCGCTGTACGGGGTGTCCGCGGCGACCTGTTGCCGGATCCACTCGTGGAAGGCGAAGGTGCCGGCCGCCCGACCGGCCTCGCCGCGCCGCTTCACCCGCAGCACGTCGGCCCACTTGGCGGCGAAGTAGTAGGCGTACTCCGGGGTCTCCAGGAGGGCGTCGACCAGCTTGTCCCGCTTGGCGGCATCCGCGTCGGCGACGAACGCGGCGACCTGCTTCGGGGTCGGCAGGGTGCCGGTGATGTCCAGGTAGACCCGGCGGACGAACTGCTCGTCGGTGGTCAGTTCCGACGGGACGAGGCCGAGGTCCCGCCACTTCTTGGCGGCGTGCTTGTCGGCCACGGTCTTCTCGGCGAACTCCCACTTCGGGGTATCGGCCCCGAGCGGCACCGTGGCCCGGAAGGCGGCCACGAACCCCTGGTAGCGGGCCATCACCGCCGCCTCGCCGCTGAGGCTGTTCGTCCGCACGAGGCCGCCCTCGCCGACGGTGGCGATCTCGGTGTCGTTGCTCTCGTACTGGGCCCGGCGGGTGATGTCCTCGACCCGGCCGTCGGAGTAGTGGGCGTAGGCGGCGAACTGCTGCCGGCCGTTGCGGGACAGGACCCGGTGTTCCGGGTAGACGCTGATCCGGGTGACGACCGGGTCCTTGGTGTCGCCCCACGGCATCCCGGCGGCGATCCAGCGGCGGACGACCCGGTACTCGTCCGAGTCCGGGTCCATCTTCTTGCCGCCGCCGTGGGCCGTCCGGCCGGTCGCCTTCATCAGGAATAGGCTGGCGTCGGGAGCCGCCGGCAACAGCCGCCGGCCGCGGCCCTCCTTCACCAGGGTCATGTAATCGAGGTCCGGCTCGAACCCGAGGAGGGAGAGCCGGAAGCCATTTTGGCCGCTGGCCTTGCCGTGGCACCCGCCGCTGTTGCAGCCGAGCTTGGTGAAGACCGGCACGACCTGGTTGGTGAAGTTGAGCGGCAGGTTTTCCCCCACCTGCTTCGCCTCGGCCGGGACGCGGGCCGTCTTGCCGCCGAACTCGACGGCGATCTCGGTCGCCCCGTTCCCCTTCGGCACCACCCGCCCGGCCGGGGTCACGCCCGCGGTCTTCCCGTCGGCCACGGTGTAGGTGACGAACGGGGTGAGGTCGAAGGGCCGGCCGTCGGCGAGGGTCGCGGTGACGACGAGCTGGGCCGCGTCGTCCGAGCCGGTCAGAGTGACCTTGGCCGGGTAGACGGCCAGCTCCTTCACCTGCGACGGCTCGGGGAGTGGGGCGTCGGCGGCCCGGGCGGGACCGGCGAGGGTGAAGACGGCAAGGGCGACCGCCGGCAGGCGGGGGCGGGGCGTCGGCATGGAAGGGACCCTCGGAAGGGCACGGACCGGCGGGGAGGTCGGCGGGCTGGGCGTCCGGCAGTTAGTGAGATTGTCGCCCACGGGCCGGCCGGGTGCAAGGGGGAAGGACAGGAACCCCACCCGCGGGACCCGCGGTCCGGGGCCGTCGGCCCGGGGCTGGGGCCACGCCCTACCGAGGAGTTCGTCCGGGCGGCGAGAGTTTTGGGGAATCCAATTTGACTTCACCCAACGGGAATGTAGGGTACTAGTGTTCAGTATTCTGCCCGGTTCGGGAAATTCACGATGACCCCGTTCCGCCCCGGATGGCTCGGACCGACACCCCCCGAAGCAAGCCATACGGCCTTCTCCGCGACGATCGGACGCATCCACAATTCTGCTACCGTTCACGGACGTTGTTGTCTGCAACCCGTGGCCGGTCATCAGGATGGGGCAGGGCCCGTGACCAGGTACAGCAGCCCCGTCGCGGTGCTGGACGGACGAAACATCTCCATCCGAAACGGGTTAGGTTCGATTCTGGGCCGCCACGAAAATCGAGGGGAGAGGGGGGTATTCGGGCGGCCGCGAACTACGGAGCTTCGGCCGCCGGAACCCGTACAACGGCGGGGGGATGGGCCGCGAGGCGGGGGGAGGCCGTGCCGTGGACGAGTACCTGTCTATGACGCTCCTGTCCCGCCCCGGGGAGGGCGAGGGGGCGTTCAAGGCCCGGCTGAGCGGCCTGTGGACGGCCATGTTCCGGGAGAAGCCGGCCGAGTTCGAGAAGGTGTACGCCGAGCAGGTGGCCTTCGACCGGGTCGGCGACCGGCTCGGGCGGAAGTACCTGATCGAGGCGGCGGCCGTCCCGGCGGTCGAGGCCGCGGCGACCGCCGCCGGCTTGGAGTACCAGCCGGTCGACCGGGACGACGTGTACTCGAAGTACGAGGCCGCCCCGCCGGATTGGTTCTGGATCGAGCACTAACCGGGGTCACGCCTCGATCCCGTGGAGCGGGCCGCCCCGGGCGAAAAGGGCGTCCACCCGCCTCGTGACGGCCGGGTCCTCGACCAGCGGCGGGGGCATGTGCGGCTTGAGCCGGGCGTCGATCACCAGCGGCCCGCGGCAGCCCCAGTGCTTGCGATGGGTGAACGCCCCGACGCCGTGAACGTCGGTGGCCGGGTCGGACCGGGTGAAGACCGCCCAGGCGAAGTTGTCCACGCTCCGGGCGGCGAACTCGGAATCATCAACGGCCACCACTAACGGTAACCCGTCGAGTACCGGGTACTGAGTACTGAGTACTCCCGTAAGCCGGGCGATGTCCGGGTGCGTGTCATTCGCACTTGGGACTTGGGACTTGGGACTCGAAACGGCCAGGACGCCCGGCATGACCACCCGCGGGTCGGCGAAGCCGTCGGGTAGCCGCAGCCCGGGCGGGACGGCCGTGCCCAGCTCCCGCCGCCGCGGGCCGGCCGCCGCCACGACCAGCTTGCTCCCGGCGTTCAGCCCCAGCCCGGCCGAGTAGTCGAGGGTGTCGATCGTGGTCCGGGTGTGGAAGTGCAGGTCCACCTCCCAATCGACCCGCTCCAGGACGTGCCGGAAGAACGCCGGCAGGTCGTGGATGTCCAGGGCCGGGTCGTCCTCCTCCGCCACGATGAACAGGTACTTGGCCAGCGACAGTTGCCCCTGGCCGAGGATGGCGCTGGCCTGGGTCAATAGCTCCTGCGGCTTGCGACGCTCGGCGTAGGGGACGTACCGCTCGCTGCCGATGGCCAGCAGGAGCGGGTGGACGCCGGCCGCGTCGACGGCATGGACCGCGTGAACGCCCGGCAGGACGGTCGGCAGGACCGGCCCGGTCAGGTCGTGGATAATCTCGCCGAACGAGGTGTCTTCCTGGGGCGGCCGGCCGACCACCGTGAACGGCCAGATCGCCCCCGGCCGGTGGTAGACCCGGTCCACCGTCATGACCGGGAACGGGTGGGTCAGGCTGTAGTACCCGAGGTGGTCGCCGAACGGCCCCTCGGGCTTGGTGGCCGCCGGGTCGATCGACCCGCTGATGACGAAGTCGGCCTCGGCAGGGAGGGGT
>JAIEQN010000999.1 GCA_019747685.1 Gemmataceae bacterium | reverse complement strand
CGGGTGTTCTTCAACTTCAACTGCGTGGTGCTGGACGTGTGCGAGGTGGCGGTCGGCGACTTCACCCTGTTCGGCCCGGCCGTGCAGGTCTACACCGCCACGCACCCGATGGACCCGGTGCGGCGGCGGTCGCAGGAGTTCGCCAAGCCGATCCGGATCGGGTCGGACGTGTGGGTCGGGGGCGGGGCGGTGATCTGCCCGGGGGTGACGATCGGCTCCCGGACCGTCATCGGGGCCGGGAGCGTGGTGACCCGGGACATCCCGGACGACGTGTTCGCGGCCGGCAACCCGTGCCGGGTCATCCGGCCCAATTAGCCGCACAGGCCGGGAGGCCTGTGCCACCAGAGCAGTGATCTTGGTGGCACAGGCCTCCCGGCCTGTGGGGGGTCAACTTACTTCACGATCTTGCTCACGTCGGCGACGACCTTCTCGATGTCGGCGTCGGTCAGCTTGCCCTTCTCGAAGGCGTGGTTGGCGGCCACGGTCCGCTCCTTGTAGAGCAGGACGGTGACGTCGGCGTCCTTGGCGATGTTGTACTTGGCCGGCCCCTCGGGGGACTCGATCGACAGGACCATCTTCTTGAACTTGGCCTCGTCGGCCTGGGCCTTCAGCTTGGCCTCCAGCTTGTCCTCGGCCCCGAGGAACACGGTGAAGGTGCCCATCTCGGCCTTCTCGTTCTTGACGGCCGCCGCGTCCAGGGCCTTGATCAGCTTCTGGGTGGCCGGGCAGTCCGGGTTCCGGGCGAACACGACGGCGACCGGGTTGTCCCCGTTCGAGCAGAACAGGCAGTTCTTCTTCCCGGCGGCCTCGCCGTTGATGTTGAGCGGGTGGAACGGGCCGGGGACCTTCTGCCCGGCCTGCGGGCCGCTCTTCAGCTCGGCCGCCAGCACCGCCCCGCCGAGGGCCACCACCGCCGCGACCGCCAGCAGATTCCGCATCGTGTTGCCTCCTGGGGAGATGAACCGGGTGTCACCCCGGCCCCCGATACAGACGGGACCGCCCCGCCCGGTATTCGCGCGGGGGAATACCGGCCCGGGGCGGATAGCTTACAGGCCGGCGGGCGGGACGGGGAGGAGTGGCCGGCCCGACGGCGGGTAGTGGGTCAGTTTGGGTGGCCGGGGCAGAGTCCGCGAGGCCCCGGCCACCCAAACTAAACTGATGCAGCACCCGACGGCGGGGCGAAGAACCGGTCCGCGTCGGCCAGCGCGGGCTCGTCCGACATCACGTCCCCGGGCCGGTTCCCGGACCCGAACAGGACCCCGGCCCACCGCATGCCCAGGTACTCCGCGCTCAGCCGCAGGGTCCCGACGTAAGGGTCGGCGGTGGTCCGGTCGTCGTCGCTCAGGGCGCAGACGGCCCACAGCGTCTTCCCGGCCATCCGCCGCTTGAAGTCGAGTGACGGCACCCGCATCCAGGCCGACCAGTAGTCGAGGTAGAGCTTGGCCGAGGCCGGCAGGCCGTACCAGTACAGCGGCGCGGCCACGACCAGGTCGGTGGCCGCGAGGGTGGCGTCGGCCAGGACCCGCTCGTTCCCGGCCGGCTCGGGGTACGACTCGGGGCCGTGGCGGAGGTCGCGGAACGGGGCCAGCGGCAGGTCGGCCAGGCGGAGCCAGGTCCGGGCGTCGGCCGGCGGCCGGGCCGCCGCGGCCCGCCGGGCGAGCAACTCGGTGTTGCCGTCCCGCCGGCCGCTGGCGAGCAGGAACAGGAAGTGGCGGGGCATGGGTGTAGCACCGAAGTGAAGACCCGGGGTTCCACCCCGGGCTACGTTGTGCCAGCCCTTCAGGCCGGGAGCGGGGTCCGCTACGCAGGCTGAAAGCCTGCCACATCATAGCCCCGGGTGGAACCCCGGGTCCGTCCAGGGGCGGTCACTCCGCCGGCTGGTAGTAGCTGAAGAACCCGATCATCATCTCCTCCCAGGTCTGGTCGCCCCACCGGACCTTCGCCTTGGGGTCGGGGTTGGCCGGGTTGGCGGCCGAGTTGTCGAACCACGCCGTACACTCCAGCTTGCTCCCGGCCGGGACCGGCCGCGGCTCGCTCAGGTGGTAGCCGACCTGCCAGTTGAAGTCGTACCGGGGCACGTTCAGGACCGTCTCCCGCTTCCCGTCGGGCGTCACCAGGTCGTACCGGAACGCCTTCCCCCGCAGGTGCATGTGCGGGTAGAGCGAGGTCAGCGTGGCCGGCCTGTCGAACGTGTACTCGGCCTTGACCTCGTGGGCCGCGGCCCCCGGCGGGATGACGAACTTCCCCTCCAGGGCGGCGTCCCCCTTGACCTCGTACCGCGGCGGGTTCTTGGCCCTCACGATCCCGACCATCGACCGGTCCCGGCCCGGCTTGCCGTTCGGGGTGTAGTGCATCTCGAACATCAGCCGGGTCCCCTTCGGGATCTTGACGGCCCACCCGTCGGGCAGGACGGCCGGCTGGTCGCCCGGGACGTAGGTCCCGAGCATGTACTTGGAGAACTCGTTCTCCTTGCTGATCTTCGTCCCGGGCGGGAAGGCGTAGACGATGATGTGGTGGACGACCGCCCGGTACTCCGGCCGGACCTCCACCGCCTGCACCCAGGTGTCCTCGGCGAACGGCTCGCCGCTGCGGACGTGCTGGTACGGCATCCCGCCCAGCCCGAACAGGTACTGGCCGGGCACGTCGACGGCGTGTTCCATCTTGATGACGAGGTCCGGCTCCTGCGGCAGCCGCCACCCGGTGACGTATTTCGGGGCCGGCGGGGCGTCCTTCGGGTCGCCCTCCGGGCAGCCGGCGTCGACCCAGTCGAGGACGGCCTTCTTCTGTTCGGCGGTCAGCCGGCGGTCGTTGGCGAAGTGCCCCCGCGGGGCGTCGGCGTGCCACGGCGGCATGACCCCGTCGGCCACCACCTCGCGGATCATGTCGGCCCAGCCCTTGGCCTGCTTGTAGTTCGTCAGGGCGAACGGCCCGGCCTCGCCCGGCCGGTGGCACTCCTGGCACTTGGCCTGGACGATCGCGGCCACGTCCTTGTGGTACGTCACGGCCGAGGCCTTCGCCTCCTTGTCGCGGGTCAGCTTGCACCCGGCCGCCGGGGCGTGGGCGACCGTCACCGCCCGGCCGTCGAGGATGGCGTCGAGGGCGTTGCCGACCTCGCGGGTGGTGGCCTTCGACCGGTGGACCCCGGGGGCGTACTGGTCGTCGACCCGGCCGGCGTACCGGACGGCCCGGCCGGCGTCCAGGACGAAGGCCGTGGGGACGCGGTCGACCGCGAACCGGTCGGCCAGCTTGGTGCCGTCGTCCTTCAGGACGGGGAAGGGGAGGCCGGTGTCGTGGGCACTCTTGGCGATGTCGGCCGGGGTGTCGAGGTCGCCGCTGAAGACGCCGACGAAGGCGACGCCCTCGGGGGCGTACCGGTCGTGCAGCTTGGCCAGCTTGGCGGCGTAGGCGGTGCTGACCGGGCAGCCGGTGTTCAGGAAGACGACCACGGTGGCCTTGGCGTCCCGGGCCTTTTCGGCCAACGTCCACGGCTTGCCGGACACGGCGTCGGTCCGGGTGAAGTCGGCGACCAGGGTGCCGACCGGGGCCGGCGGCTCCGGCGGGTTGGGGGCACCGACCAGGGCGGCCACGAGCAGGGCAGAACTCACGTCGATCCTCCAGGGGCCATGCGCCGACGGCCGGCCGGGGGTTCCGGCGTCCGACAGCCGTACCCCGGTACCGCCCAACGGGTTTCAGCCGGGCCGCGGAAGGTGTTATCCGCCGGCCGGCCCGGAACGGCCAACCCGAGGCGGTGCCTCGGTTTCGTGGGGGCGGCGTGCACCCAGGGAATTCGACCCACACGCGGGGAACCAGTCCCACCACCCCAAACCGCGGGGAATTTAACCC
>JAIEQN010001107.1 GCA_019747685.1 Gemmataceae bacterium | reverse complement strand
GCCAACGGGCGGGCGAAGGTGGAGAAGCCGCACCCGGCCGTCGGGCTGTTCAACTTCCACTACTGCCACCCGCCGGACGTGGTGGCCATGAACTACGCCCTGAACAAGCCGATCGGGGAGAACGAGACGGGCTTCCGCAAGTCGGCGGATGTGACCTACCGGACCGAAGGCTGGGACTTCATGCTGGCCGGCGGGGCGTTGTACAACAACCTCGACTACTCGTTCACGGTGAAGCACCCGGACGGGACGTTCCGGGGGTACAAGTCGCCGGGCGGCGGTAGCCCGGAGCTGCGGCAGCAGCTCGGCATCCTCAAGCGGTTCCTCGACGGGTTCGAGTTCGTCAAGATGGCCCCGGCCGACAAGGTCGTGACGGGCGGGGTGCCCGAGAAGGCGACGGCCCGGGTGCTGGCCGAGCCGGGGAAGCAGTACGCCGTCTACGTCAACGGCGGGACGAAGGCCGACCTGACGCTCGACCTGCCGAAGGGCGGTTACACGGCCGAGTGGGTCGACACGAAGACGGGGAAGGTCACGAAGTCGGAGGGGTTGAAGCACCCCGGCGGCCCGGCGGTGTTGAAGTCGCCGGAGTACGCCGAGGACATCGCCCTGCGGATCAAATCGTAGGGTGGGTCGAGCGGTCCGTCTTCGGACCGCGACGGCCCACCATCGCATAACTCAGGGTGGGCCGTCGCGGACCGCGGACGGTCCGCTCGACCCACCCTACAGGAGGTCGTATGCCCCCGCGGGTGGCGCTGGTCACCGGGAGCGGGAAGAAGCGGGTCGGGGCGGCGGTGGCCGACGCCCTGGCCCGGCGGGGGTACGCCGTCGCCGTCCACTACCGCACCTCGGCCGCCGAGGCCGCCGAGACGGTCGCCTCGCTTCAGACGCACGGCGTCGAGGCCGAGTCGTTCGCCGCCGACCTGGCCGACGAGGCGGCCGTCCGGGCGATGGTCCGGGCCGTGGCCGACCGGTGGGGGCGGCTCGACGTGCTGGTCAACTGCGCCGCCATCTGGGAGCCGAAGCCGCTCGAAGAGGTGACGGCGGCCGACGTGCGGCGGCACTTCGAGGTCAACGCCCTGGGGACGTTCGTCTGCTCGCAGCAGGCCGGGTTGCAGATGGTGAAGCAGCCCGAGGGCGGGCTGGTCGTGACCGTCGGCGACTGGGCCGAGGCCCGGCCGTACACCGGGTACGCGGCCTACTTCCCGAGCAAGGGGGCGGTGTCGGCCCTGACCCGCTGCCTGGCGGTGGAGCTGGGCACCCGCAACCCGAACGTCCGGGTGAACTGTGTGCTGCCCGGGCCGGTGATGCTCCCGCCGGACCTCCCGGAGGCGGAGCGGCGGGAGGCGATCGGGGCGACGCTGGTGAGGCGGGAGGGGAGCCCGGACCACGTCGCCCGGGCGGTCCTGTTCTTCCTGGACAACGACTTCGTCACCGGCGTCTGCCTGCCGGTGGACGGCGGCCGGACGGTGTACGCCCCGGAATGACGACGGCCGGGGGCCGTGCGGCCCCCGGCCGTCGTCATTCCAACACCGACTCAGGCCGCCCGGGCGGCCCGGCGGCGGGTCCACCCGACCAGCCCGGCGACGCCCAGCCCGGCCAGGGCCAGGCTGGCCGGCTCCGGGACGGCGGCCGAGTCGACGCTGAAGAACCCGGTCAGGACGGCGATGTCCTCGCCGCCGCTGAGGGTGAACGAGGTCGTGACGAACATGCTGGTGAACGTACCGGCCGGCCCGGCCTGGGGTCCCTCGGCGAACGGCCCGTAGGCGTAGAACGACCCGGGCGGCCCGGCCCCGGCCGCGAACGGGCCGCCGACGTCGACCCCGGCGTTCGTCAGCGGCGGGGCGAGGTCGTTGACCTGGGTGTTCGCCGCCGTCGGGGTCAGGGACACCCCGTCCCCGGTGAAGTCGGTCAGCCCGCCGACGATCGACGCCGCGACAATGGTCCCCGGCCCGGTCGGGACGATCGGCCCGCCGAAGAAGAACGCGAACAAGCTCGGGGCCCCGACGTCGACGGCCACCAGCCCGTAGGCGAACGCCGGGTCCGGGTTGAACGTCCCGTCGACCGTCAGGCTGCCCTCGCCGGTCTCGAACGTCTGCTCCGGGATGATGAACGTCTTCCCGTCGTCGCTCAACCGGACCACCACGGTGAAAGTCTGGTCGTCGATCTGGGCGAAGGCCGTTGGCCCTTCCTGGGCCGCCGCCGGGCCGGCCCAGGCCAGTGCCGCGGTTACCGCCAGAGCGACCGCCGCCCGCCTCGGACTCCTCAACACGCCGAATGCCATGGGCTCCTCCACGTTGCGGGGCTGGGCGTAGGGGCGGCGGTACACCTGCGACGGATGCGCGGCGTGGCACGCCCCGTGGGTGATCTTGATCCGACCGCACAGTTGCGTCAAGGCAGAAAATGGCGAATCTACAAGCTTGGATATTATGTTATAAAAACGCACGTCGGCGGGCGTAGCGGTCGGGTCGGGTGGGACCCCCGCGAGCCCGGGGGAAGGGCGAGCGACCTCACCGGCCCGAACTTCCGGAGGGCGTCGGCCTCGGCCGCCGTGTACTCGGCCTGCTTCCCGCCCCGGCGGGGCGTCACCCGGGCGGGGCCGGGGCGGGCTTGGCGGCGGCCGGCTTCTGCTTCCAGAGGTCGAACACCGACACCCCGTCCGGCGGGGCCAGCTCCTTCGTCGTGACCAGCAGCCCGTACTCGCGGACCAGCAGGCGGGTGCCGGGGGTGCCGTCGGCGAACAGTTGCAGCCAGGCCCCCACGGGAAGGCTTTCGCCGAGGGAGACGACCGGGCTGACCTTCACCTCGGCCCGGACCGGCACGTCCAGCCCGGCGTCCTTCTTGAACGCCTCGACGGCCTGCTCGAACGTCACCTTGGCGTCCTTCGCCCCGAGCGAGACGGTCTTGTCCAGGGCGGCCCGGAGGCGGTCCGGGATCGGTCCCTTGGGGGCGGGCGGGGTCGCCCGGGTGTACTGGTGGATGCCGACGCACCCGTGCCAGTCCTTCCCGAGGAGGTCGCCGTCCCGGGCCACGTCGTGGCAGTGGTTGCAGGTGACGGCCGGGTCGGCCGGCCGCCTCTGGGCGGCCAGCCGGGTGAGGGCGACGGCATAGTCGAACTGGTTTCGGGCGGCGAGCTGGGCCAGGGCGAGCGGGGTCGGGTCGGCCGGGGGGGCGGCGGCCCGCGGCCCGTCCCCGACCAAGAGCTTCAGCTCGGCCTCGGCCCCGGCCAGCTTCACCCGGGCCGCCTCCAGCTTGTCCTTCTCGGCCTGGGCCTGGACCTCGGACATGTACTTCTGCTTGGCCATCCGCTCGGCCCAGGCGGTCCGCTCCTGGTACATCTCGACCGCCGACCGCAGCTCCAGGACGGTCGCCCGCACGGTCGTGACCTTCACGGCCACCCCCTGCCGGGCCTTGGTCAGCTCGGCCTCGGCCAGGGCGATCTTGGCCCGGGCCAGCCGGACGTCCGGGTCGTTGGCCAGGGCCGACTCGATCAGCCCCTCGACCGGGTCGGCCTTCTTCTCCGGGGCCTTTTTCTCGGCCGGCTTCGGGGGCGGGGCCTTGTCCCCGGCCGGTGGCTGAGCCGAGGCCGTCATCGCCACCAGCCCGAGCCCCAGGGCAGTACTAACCGCCAGATGCCGACGCATCGACCGTCTCCTTGTACGCGGCGTTCTTGAGGGAGGAAAGCAGCCAGGAGTCGTCGGGCTGCGGGGCGAGGCCGGCGGCCCCGGCCCGCGACAGGTGGAGCCGGTAGCACCGGGCCGCCTGCCGGTAGTCCTGCCGGTCGTTCAGGTACAAGTCGCCGGCGAGCCGGTAGAGCCGGGCGGCTTCGGCCG
>JAIEQN010000266.1 GCA_019747685.1 Gemmataceae bacterium | reverse complement strand
TGGACGCGGAAGCCGCCCTGCGGGTGCTGGCCTACAGCATCCGGCGGTAGATCGGATGTCTTCAACACGGCAAAGGCATGTCACCGCCCCTGGATGTTGATCGCGTGCGTGGGCGTCCTCGCCCTGGTGCTTCTCCTACCCCGGCTCGGCGTGGAGGTGGCGGGCGCGGGTATCCTTCTCACCCTCCTCTTGGTCGGCTGTTGCGTCCTGCCGATGCTCTTGCTCGTGCTCCCTCGCGGGGAAGGCAAGGACGGCGGGTGTTGCGGGGGCGACAAGCCGTCACCGTCCCGACCGAGGCAGAACGGTGAGAAGGACGACAAGAAAACCCCGGGTTGTCACTGATTCCCTGCCGAGAACCGGGCGACCGCCTCACGCTGTCCCGCCACTTCTGCACCGGGGCAAAGGTCCGGCACTGCGTCAAGAAGGCGGATCTCGTCGGGAAAGCCCGCGCCGCACTGACCTGCCCGTAACCGAGGTCCCCCCTGAATGAAACGACCCGCCTGTCTGATTGTGTGTGGCCTCCTCACCGGCTGCGGGCTCCTCGGCCGCGACCTCTTGGCCCAGGGGATCTACCGCCTGGAGTCCGCCGAGGTCGGCAGGTGTCGCCTTGCCGCCACGGCGGAGGTGAAGGACGGGAGGTTTTTGGTCGAAGGCCAACTGAGCCGCGGGCGGTTTCCTTACCCGCTCACGGCCGAGGCCGAGGTGTCCTTCGTCGACGCAGGCGGGTCCGCGTTCGAGACGACGCGAGTGCGGCTTCGCCGCAGCCGGAACCGCCGCGGGAGTGGCACGTTCGCATACTTCACGGCGGAGTTCGAGCAGACCCCGCCAGCAGGAGCGCTGATCCGCGTGCGCTCGGCCGGGCAAGCCAGTCGAGAAATACAGGGCTGTGCGAAGCCGGCCGGGGGGTGAGCGCGGCCCGACCGCCCGGGTTGCCCAGTCCCGGTGCGACCGCGCTCATGTTGGTCGAATGTGGTCGGGCGTAATCAGGAATTTGAAAGGACAACGGAGGCTACCAGTATGAACCGCACGAGATCGTTTATCGTTTTACACCTCCTCGCCCTGCTCCTACCGGCGGCCGCGCTGGCGAACGACCGCAGCGTCCGCAACACGACCCCGCCGCCGTACACCCCGCGGGGCGACGTGGACTTCATCGAGGCACTGGTGCCGCACCACCAGGCCGCGATCCAGATGGCCACGATCGAGGTGCAGAAGGGCACCCGGCCGGAGGTCAAGGCGATGGCCCAGCAGATGATCGACCAGCAGGCCCAGGAAATCGCCCTCATGCAGGCCGAGTACAAGTCACTCACCCGGCGGAGCCAAGTCCCCCCGCCGCCGCGCAATAACCACATGCGGGCCGACATGGCCGCGCTCCGGAACGCGACCGGGGCGGCCGTCGACCAGACGTTCCTCGGCGAGATGATCCCGCACCACGCCGGCGCGCTCTCGCTCGCCCACCGGGCACGGCCGTTCCTCCGGAGGCAGGCGCTCAAGGATCTGGCCGTCAACGTCGAGAACGGCCAGGCCGCCGAGATCGGCGAGATGGCGGAGTTAAAGACCGTTCCGTGATCCGACGGCGGGCGAGCGTCAGCGGCCCGCGGATGCGGCGGTGGACCGGTCCCTCGTTCGGGTTCACGGCGGCCTCGGCGAGGGTTTCTCGGGGGATGCGCCCGATCCCGGCGACGTCGAACGGGTCCATCACCATGCCTCGGCGGGGGGAGTTTGTCAGGTCGGACACGCCGGCCCGGGCAGTATTCGCGAGACGAAACACGCTGCGGCCGCCCGGTGCTCGACCGGACGGGAGTGTGGCCGTGCCGACGCGCCCCGCAGCGGCCGTTGGCGCCCCGCCTCCGGGCGGATAGGGTGGATGGAAGCGTCACCCACATCCGCACCCGCCCGGGAGGAGTTCCATGCGCGACGCGAACGTACTCATCTCCGCCGTGAAGTATGACCGCGACCGGAAGCACATCGAGTACCTCTGCGTCCACCTCCCGGTCTCCGGCATCCCCTGACCGGCCGTCCGCGACGTGCGGCGGGAGTCGGTCGTGGACATGATCCGGCGGGAGCGGAAGACGGTCGTGACCGTGTACGACGACGACGGCACCTGGGTGGACGGCGCAGAGGTGCTGGTGACCGCGGGCGGTTTCCTCCGCACGTCGGCCGACGACATCCAGGAGGACAACCTGGGCGAGTTGCCCGAGATCGATGTCGTCCGCACCGGACTGTAGCCCGTTCCGTCCGTGTGGATCTCTTACGACAGGTAAGGCCCGGAGACGCTGAACGTCGCCGTCACCGCCTCCGGCCGGGCGGGGGCGTACGATTCGCGAACGCGCCCTTTCACCGAACCGAGGCGTCCAATGCCCGCCTACCGGCTCTACCTCCCCCTCCAGGGTGACCCATTGCCCCTGCGCCTCGACGGGAAGCCGTTCGACCTGCGGCACGACGGCCGCGTTTACGAGTTGCGAACCCCCCCGGCCAGCGCGCGGCTCACCGGCGCGTGGGCGGTGATCGAGCCGGTCGAGGGGGCTACAGCGGACGCCGCCTACCTGGTCGCCGCCAAAGCCCTGAACAGCGGCCTGAACGTCCTGGCCACCCGCTACGAGCACATCGCCGCGGTCGGCCTGGGCTACCTGTTCCAGAACCTCGCGGACCCGACGGACCACGGGGACCGGGACCGGGTCCAGATCATCCCCCTGCCGTTCGGCCTTCGGTCCGCGTTCCCCGAACTACTCCCCGACGACCTGGGGTGCCGGTCGCCGGCGTTCTACCGCCGGGCGCTCGAAGCCGACGACCCGGTCGATCGCTGCCGCTACTTCTGCCTCGCCATCGAGGAGGCCGGGAAGCGCATCCGCGCCGGCCTGACCGGGGCCAAGGACGAGGGGAACGTGATCCGCGACACGATCGAGGAGGTGTTCAAGAAGGCCGGCCGGACCGCCCGCCTGAAGGAACTCCGGGCGGCCGTCCCGGACGAGTTCCTCTCCGAGCCGTACCGGGGCAACAAGGGCCAACTCCACGTCGCGATGAACGACTTCCTCTACCAGCACGTCCGCGTCCTGGTCATGCACGCCGGCCAGACGGGGGCGGGCGGCGAACCGGTGAAGGACACCTACGCCCCTTACGACGCCGACGACCGCCGGCGGGCGGTGAAGGTGCTCGACGCGCTCACCGAGGTCGCGGGGCTCTACGCCCGGCACGAACTCGACCTCGCGGAGAAGGCGGCGAAAGCGCCGCCCAAGGGGGCTGGGGCGGGGGGCGTTTGAACAGGTGGGTTTGACCGTCCGGCCCGCCCGGGCGAGCGAGGCGGGTCTTCGCTCGCGCGGAGGAAAACCCTGGGACTGCCCTCACCCGGTCGCCCGCACCTTGTCGAGCGCGGCCCGGGCACCCTCGCGGACGTCGGAGTTCTCGTCCTGGAGGGCCTTGGTCAGTGCGGGCACCGCCTTCGCCGCCTTCGGCCCGATGGCCCCGAGCGCGTGGCCGGCCGTCCAGCGGACGTCCGTGTCCGCGTCGGCGAGGAGCGGCACGAGGGCGGAAACGGCCTTGTCGGCCGCCGGCCCGATCCCGGCCAGCGCCAACGCCGCCAGCCGCCGGAACTCCGCGTCCGGGTCGGCGAGCGCCTTGACCAGCGCCGGGACCGCCTTCGCCGCCGGCGGGCCGATCTTCTTGACCGCGTGGGCCGCGCGGCCCCGCACGCTCGGCACCGGCGAGCCGAGGTCCCGGACGAGTCCGGGGACGGCCTTCGCCGCGGTCGGGCCGAGCCGGCGGAGCGCCTCCCCGGCGTGGTGCCGCACGTCCCCGTCCGGGTCGCCGAGGGCGTCGAGCAGCGCCGGCAC
>JAIEQN010000066.1 GCA_019747685.1 Gemmataceae bacterium | reverse complement strand
ACGTCGAGGTTGAACCGGGGGTACTCGAAGTTGTCCACGTCCCCGCCGAACCCGGCGATCGCCTTCTCCGGCGAGAAGACGAGCCGCACGTCGGTGTACTTCTTGGACCGGTACAGGTGGTACAGCCCGCCGTTGTAGAGGGTCACCACGTCGGACCGGAGCTTGGTCTTGTCGAGGGATTCCTTCTCGATCTCGCTCATCACCGCCCGCCGGGCCTTGAAGGCGTCGGCCGGGGCCATCCCCGGCTTGACGGCCGCGTTCACCCGGTCGGTCACGTCGACGATCTCCTGGAGGACGTTGATCTCCAGGTCGGGGCACTTCAGCTCGGCGTCCCGGGTCGGGGCGTAGAACCCGTCGGCGTACAGGTCCTGGCCCGGCTTGCTCAGCTTCTGGACCGAATCCGCGGCGACGTGGTGGTTGGTGACGAGCAGCCCGTCGGGCGAGACGAACCCGCCGGACCCGCCGCTGTTGAGCCGGACCGAGGCGAGCATGGCCCGCTTGAGGAAGGGGTCGGACAGGTCGAAGCCGTACCGCGTCTTCAGCAGCTCGCGGGGCGGGTCGTTCGGCAGCCACATCCCCTCGTCCGAGGTCGCCGTCATCGCCGTGCCCCCGAAGGCCAGTAGCAGGAGTGCGTATCGCATGGCGGTGATCCGGAGGATTTGTAGGGTGTGTCGAGCCGGGCCGCAGGCCCGGCGACGACGCACCACGGGCAGGGATGGTGCGTCATCGCGGTCCGCGGACGGACCGCTCGACACACCCTACGGGAGGTGTTGTACCGGCCGCCGCCCGCGGAGTCGTTCCAGCCCGTCGGCCGTCAGCCCGTAGCTGCCGACCCGCCGGTGGGCCGGGTCCGGGCCGTGGCAGTCGCTCCCGCCGGTGACGACCAGCCCGAGCCGGTCGGCCGCCCGCCGCAGCCGCCCGGCCGGGGACGACCGGCCCCAGGCGTATTCGCTCTCCACAGCGTCCAGCCCGGCCGCCGCCAGCCGGTCCAACTCGTCGTCCGTCAGGTCGGCCGGCGGGTGGGCCAGGCTCGCCACCCCGCCGGCCGCGTGGACGAGGGCGATGGCGTCGGCGATCGGCAACTTCTCCTTCGGCAGGATCGACCCCTTGAGCGGGGCCAGGAGCCGCCCGAACGCCTCGTTCCGGGACCGGGCAAACCCGCACGCCACCAAGAGTCCGGCGACGTGCCGCCGGCCGAGGCTCGGCGACCGCGCCTCGACCGGGGCCGCCCGGTCGGCCGTGATGGGTGTGCCGCGGTCGGCCAGCTTCGCCAGGTAGTCGCGGAACCGCTTGCGGCGGCGCTCACACATCCGGGCCAGGACCGCTGACAGCTCGGCATGGCCGGGATCGACGAAGTACGCGAGCAGGTGGAACTCGCGGCCGTCCATCTCGGTGGTGATCTCGACCCCGGCGATGACCTCGACCCGGTTCCACCCGGGCAGCCCGGCGGCGGCCTCGACCGCCTCGGCCACCCCGGCGGTGGTGTCGTGGTCGGTGACGGCCACGGCCGCCAGCCCGGCCTGCTTGGCCAGGGCGGCGACCTGGGACGGGGTGTAGTCGCCGTCGCTGGCGGTGGTGTGCACGTGGAGGTCGGCCCGGACCCGGGTGCCCGGCCGGCTCGCCTGCTGACAGAGGGCGGTGAACGGGTTGCGCTTCACGTGGCCTCGAACCGCAGTTCACCGCGGCGGATGGCGAGTCGTGTCAGCGCCCGGATGAGCCGTTCGTCCTTGAGCGTCTGCGGGCAGACGCTGAACTTGTTCATCACCCTGAACAGGTCGTCGAACCAGGGGAGGTCATTCAGCGGCAGGTGCGGTGTAAAGTCATGTCCGTTCAGCCCCTCGATGTAGTTCTCGAAATCAGGGTCGTCGACCTTACCAGCCTCGTCCACCTCGTACACACAGGTCAGCGAGTACCGCCGGGGGTTTTCGCCCTCGCCCTGGATCAGCCAGACGATCCCCTCAACCATGTGGTTGACGGGCTTGTTCGTGACCTGCGCGAATGTGCCGCCCGGCTCGATCGGGTGACCCATCTTCTCGACATTGTGGTAGGCGACGATGTGCTTCTTCTGATACCACCAGTCCGGGACGGTCGGCTTGGGATCGGCGGCAACCGGCACCAGGGTCGGGGGAGAGGGCGCCGGCTCCGGGTCGACGGCCACGGGTGCGGGGGATGGCAGGGTCGGTGCGGTAGGGGCAGGCTCGGGTGGCGCCACCGTGGCCGGCGGCGGGACGGCCGGTGTGTCCACCTTCGCCGGCCGGGGGGACTTCGCGATCTTGTCGAGAATCCCGTTGACGAACCCGGGCGAGTCCTTCCCGCCGAACCGCCGGGCCAGCTCGATGGCCTCGTTCAGGACCACCTCGACCGGCGGCCGGGCCGGGTCGAACAGCAGCTCGTAGGACCCCAGCCGCAGCACGTTCCGGTCGACCGGGGTCATCCGGGCCAGCCGCCAGTTCTCGGCCACGGCCGCCAGCTTCGGGTCGATCTCGGCCCGGGTGCGGATCGTGCCGTCGAACAGGGCCAGGGCGAACCCGGCCAACTCCTTGTCGTCGTTGAGCCGGTCGCGGGCGAACCGCTCGACCGCCGCCCGGGGCATCCCGGCCGGGTTCAGGTCGGCCTGGAACAGGAGCTGGAGGGCGACTTCCCGGGCACGGGACCGGCGGGTCAGCATCAGGAGTTTCGAGTTTCGAGTTTGAGGTTTCGAGTTTGCAGCCCGACCGAATTCATCTTAGCGGGTCGGGCCGGCGGTGGGTCGGCCGGGCAAGCTGGGCAAGGCCCGCGGCGGGTGACGGGGGAAGCGATTCCGCCCGTTCCGCCTGGGTAAGCCGACATCGCCCGCCCCGGCCCGGTCCCGTTTCCCGATCCGCCTCCGCCCGGCCGGCCGATGCCTACGATGGGGCGTCGGTCCCGGCAGGAGGTTGTGCCCAGGATTGGTGGCACAGACCTCCCGGTCTGTGCGGGTCTTGCACAGACCGGGAGGTCTGTGCCACCGGACCCCGAGCCCCCGGCAGGAGGCAGGCGGATGACGCGGGCGTACCGGGTGGCGGTGGCCGTCGGGCTGGGGATCGGGTGCGTGGCGGCCGGGCCGCAGCCGCCGGCCCCGCCCCCGCAATCCCCGCCGGCGTCCGGCCAGCCCGCCCCGTGGGCCAACAAGTTCTTCCTCCCGGACATCGCCGAGCGGCCGGACCAGCCCCCGCCGCCGGCCGTCGTCCACGACTTCGGCGACGTGCCCCACGGCACCCTCTGCTCCCACACGTTCACCATCACCAACGTCTACGACGCCCCGATGCAGGTCACCGACGTCCGCATGTCGTGCCTGTGTCTCGATGTCGAGAAGTTTACCCGTGTCCTCCAGCCGTTCGAGTCGGCCCCGTTCACCGTCACCATGAACACGGCCAAGTTCGTCGGGGCCAACACCCAGACGGTGTACGTCAAGTTCGGCCCGAAGCACGTCTCCACCGCGGTCATCAAGCTGTCGGCCACCAGCCGGACCGAGGTGCAGGTGAGCCCCGGGGCGGTGGCCTTCGGGACGGTCGCCCAGGGGGTGCGGGTCAGCCAGGGGGTGCGGCTGGAGTACAAGGGGTCGGTGCGGGGCTGGAAGGTGCTGGAGGCGGTCCCGCCCCAGGGGCCGCTGGAGGTCGAGGTCAAGGAGACCGGCCGGGGCGGGCCGCTCCGCGGCGGGGCCGAGTACCTGGTGACGGTCGGGCTCAAGCCGACCGCCCCGCCCGGCCCGATCGCCGAGCCGATCACCCTGAAGACGAACGACCCGGCCAACCCGCTCGTCCAGTTGACCGTGACCGGGCAGGTGGTGGCCCCGCTGGTGGTCGA
>JAIEQN010000965.1 GCA_019747685.1 Gemmataceae bacterium | reverse complement strand
CTCGACCTCGACCTGCCCGACGCCGACGGGTGCGACCTGATCCGCCGGGTCCGGGCCGCCCCCCGGCCGCCGGCCGTCGTCGTCGTCACCGGGCACACCGACCAGGCCCGCCGCCGGGCCGCCGCCGCCGCCGGGGCGGCCGAATACCTGCTCAAGCCGGCCGACCCGGACGCCCTCGTCGCCCTCCTCCGCCGGTATTGCGGCACCGAGGACGCCTGACCCTCGCACCGCCCCACTTGTGTCCAGCCCGGGCACACACCCCGCGCCTGACGAATCCGGTTGCGGCCGAACAAATCTTGATTCGACCGACGCCCGTCCGCCGGAAATCTGTTTGAACCCCCCTGCCCCGGTTTGGTACACTACCAATCCTGCCAGGCCCGCTGCTCAGGCCGTTCGCCCTCCCGCCGGGGTCTCCTCCCGATGACCGCCTCCCGCGCCCTGTTCCCGGCGCTGTTCGCCGTACTCGCCGCCGACGCCCGGGCCGCCGACCCGCCCGCCCCGGCCGCCGGCCCCGTCAGCTACTACAAGGACATCCGGCCGATTCTCGCCCAGCACTGCAACGGCTGCCACCAACCGGCCAAGCCCCAGGGCGGGTACATCACCACCGGCCACGCCGACCTGCTCAAGGCCGGCGAGCGGGAGAAGCCGGGCGTCGTCCCCGGCCGGCCGGCCGGCAGCTACCTGGTCGACCAGGTCGCCCTGCACGACGGCAAGGCCGAGATGCCCAAGGGCCGCGACCCGCTCAGCCCGATTCAGGTCCAGCTCGTCACCGACTGGATCGCCCAGGGGGCGGCCGACGACACCCCGGTCTCGGCCAGGGCCGCCCCGGTCGACGCCGACCACCCGCCCGTCTACGCGGCCCCCCCGGTCGTCACCGCCGTCGCCTTCGACCCGGCCGGCGAGTACCTGGCCGTCGCCGGGTTCCACGAGGTCCTGCTCTACTCGGCCAAGGACTACCGCCTCGTCTCCCGGCTGATCGGCCTGGCCGAGCGGATCAACGCCGTCGCCTTCAGCCCGGACGGCCGGCGGCTGGCGGCCGCCGGCGGGTCGCCCGGCCGGTTCGGCGAGGTCCAGGTCTGGGACCCGGCCCGGGGGAAGCTGATCGTCTCCGCCCCGTTCACCTTCGACACCCTGTACGGGGTGAGCTGGTCGCCGGACGGGAAGGTGCTGGCCTTCGGCTGCGCCGACAACACCGTCCGGGCCATCGACCCGGCTGGCGGCAAGCAGGTGCTGTTCATGGGAACGCACTCGGACTGGGTCCTCGGGACGGCGTTCAGCCAGGACGGGAAGCACCTGGCGTCGGTCAGCCGGGACATGAGCATGAAGCTGACCGAGGTGCCGACCCAGCGGTTCATGGACAACGTCACCAGCATCACCCCGGGGGCCCTCAAGGGCGGGCTGATGGCCGTGGACCGCCGGCCGCCGCTCCCGCCGGTCCCGGTCCGGGTGTTCGGGATCGACACCGGGCGGAAGGCCCGGCGGATGCAGAAGGTCCCGACCGACGCCCCGGACGTGCCCCCGAAGGTGTACGACGAGCTGCTGATCGCCGGGGCCGACGGCACCCCCCGGCTGTACAAGATGCACCGCGAGGTGCCGCGGGTGATCGGCGACGACGCCAACAAGGTGCGGGAGTACGAGGCCCTGCCCGGCCGGGTGGCGTCGGTCGCGTTCGGCCCGGACGGCAAGCACTTCGCCGCGTGCAGCAGCCTGGACGGCAAGGGCGAGGTCCGGGTGTACGAGACCGACACCGGCAAGAAGGTCGTCTTCGAGCAGGTCTCCGGCCCGGCCTACGCGGTCGCCTGGCGGCCGGACGGGAAGGCCGTCGCCTCGGCCGGGTTCGAGGGCAAGGTCTGGGTCCACGACCCGGCGACCGGCAAGCTGCTGGCCGAGTTCGTCGCCCTGCCGTCTGCCCCGCCGGCGACCTCACGGTGACCAGGGGTGACAACCCCTGGTCGTAACCACGATACACGCGACGACTCACCCCGAGGCCCCCGATATGCCCCGCCTCCTCCCCGCCGCGGCCCTGCTCCTCGTCGTCGCCGGGCCGGCCGCCGCCCAGGAAGCGTTGCCCGCCGGGGCGACGGTCACGAAGCTCGAAGCCCGGCCGGCGGCCGTCAAGCTCGACGGCCCGTTCGCCTACGCCCAGCTCCTCATCACCGCCCACCTGGCCGGCGGCGACGTGGTCGATGCCACCCGCATCGCCGCCCTCGCCGCCCCGGCCGACCTGGTGACGATCAGCAACGGCCTCGTCCGGCCGAAGGCCGACGGCTCCGGGGCCATCGCCGTCTCCCTCGCCGGTCGAACCCTGTCGATCCCGGTGACGGTGGCGGGGACGAAGGCCGACCGGCCGGTCAGCTTCGTCAAGGACGTGCAGCCGGTGCTGTCGAAGCTCGGGTGCAACGCCGGCACCTGCCACGGCGCCCAGGCCGGCAAGAACGGGTTCAAGCTCTCCCTGCGGGGCTACGACCCGGTCTACGACTACCGGGCGTTGACCGACGACCTCGAAGGCCGGCGGTTCAACCGGGCCGCCCCCGAGCAGAGCCTGATGCTCCTCAAGACGGCCGGGGCCGTCCCCCACCAGGGCGGCGTCCTGACCCAGCCGGGCGACCCGAACTACGAGATGCTCCGGAAGTGGATCGGCCAGGGCGTCAAACTCGACCTCGACGCCCCGCGGGTGAAGTCCGTCGAACTCTCCCCGAAGGACCCGACCCTGGGCAAGATCGGCACCAAGCAGCAATTCGCGGTCCTGGCGACGTACACCGACGGGTCGGTCCGGGACGTGTCGGCCGAGGCGTTCGTGGACAGCAGCAACACCGAGGTCGCCACCGTCGATAAGGCCGGGCTGCTCACGAGCGTCCGCCGGGGCGAGGCGACCATGCTGGCCCGGTACGAGGGGGCCTACGCAGCATCCACCGTCGTGGTACTCGGCGACCGGTCGGGCTTCGCCTGGGAGCCGCGGCCGGCCCACAACTACATCGACGAGCTGGTCGACGCCAAGCTGAAGAAGGTGAAGGTCCAGCCCAGCCCGGTCTGCACCGACGAGGAGTTCGTCCGCCGGGTGTACCTCGACCTCACCGGCCTGCCGCCGGGGCCGGACGAGGTCCGGGCCTTCCTCGCGGACACGCGGGACACCAAGCTCAAGCGGGACGAGTTGGTCGACAAGCTGGTCGGGTCGGACGCCTTCGTCGAACACTGGGCGAACAAGTGGGCCGACCTCCTCCAGGTGAACCGGAAGTTCCTCGGCGACCCCGGGGCGGCCGCCTTCCGCAAGTGGATCCGCGAGGCCGTCGCCTCGAACATGCCCTACGACAAGTTCGCCTACACGATCCTGACCGCCGGCGGGTCGAACGTCGAGAACCCGCCGGCCAGCTACTTCAAGGTCCTCCGCACCCCCGACGCGGTGATGGAGAACACCACGCAGTTGTTCCTGGCCATCCGGTTCAACTGCAACAAGTGCCACGACCACCCGTTCGAGCGGTGGACCCAGGACAACTACTACAACCTCGCCGCATACTACGCCCAGACGAAGCTGGCCGAGGACCCGAAGTTCAAGGGCCAGAAGGTCGGCGGGACGAACGTCGAGGCCCCCAAGCCGCTGGTGGAAGTCGTCACCGACGAGAAGGCCGGGGACATCAAGCACGAGCGGACCGGGCAGGTGGCCCCGCCCAAGTTCCCGTACCCGGTCGCCGCCGAGGTCGGGGCCGGCGAGGCCCGCCGGGTGCAGGCGGCCAAGTGGGTCACCTCGCCGAAGAACCCGTACTTCGCCAAGAGCTACGTCAACCGGCTCTGGGGCTACCTGCTCGGGGTCGGGCTGATCGAGCCGCT
>JAIEQN010000911.1 GCA_019747685.1 Gemmataceae bacterium | reverse complement strand
CCGGGGTCCGGCTGTACAGCTTCGGCCAGGGGGCCGGGAACAGCCAGGACGTGGTCAACAGCCTGCGGGTGGACGGGAAGAAGGCCGAGGACGTGCTCAAGGACTCGAAGGCCAGCCAGGCCGAAAAGGACGCGGCGACCAAGAAGCTGGACGACCTGAAGCGGGCCGAGCGGGACAACGACAAGGTCCAGGAGGGGCAGGCCGCGGCGGTCAAGGACGGCCAGTTCGTGGCCGGGTTCGGGTCGAACGGCGGGGAGGAGTTCCTGAGCTTCCTGAACATCAGCGAGGCCCTGCTGGTCAAGGGCGGGAAGGACTGGACCGACTGGGACGCGAAGATGACCCAGGGGCTGGAGAAGGCCCAGGACAAGGACGGGAGCTGGGCCGGCCACCACTGCATCACCGGCAAGACGTTCTGCACCGCCGCCGCCCTGCTGGTGCTGACCGCCGACCGGACCCCGTTCCCGGCGGACGTCCTGAAGGCGTCGGCGACGACGACCGAGAAGCCGCCGGCCGCCCCGGCCCCCGAGAAGAAGTAGCGGTTGCCCGTCGCCCCGAAGGGGCGTCCGGGAATAGCCCGGGGCGCCAGCCCCGGTTTGGATCGGGAAAGAATTCGAGCCCCGAAGGGGCGACCCACGCCGCACACGGGTCGCCCCTTCGGGGCTCCGGGTGTTGTGGGATCCCCCGGCCCGGGGCTGGCGCCCCGGGTTATTCCCGGACGCCCCTTCGGGGCGGCACCACCTCACCACCGCCGGGAACTCCATCATGTCTCGTTCCGCCGGCCTCGTCGTTGTTCTGCTCGCCGGCTGTTCGCCCCCGCCGGGGCCCGACCCGCCCCCTCCCGCCGCCCGGACCCCGGCCGATGCCCTGGCCGGCGGGGTGAAGTACCTACTGGATCGGCAGTCCCCGGACGGGACCTGGCGGTCGGACGTGTACGCCACCTTCAAGGACGGCCCGGCCCTGACCCCGCTCGTCGTCGTCGCCCTGCAAGCGGCCGGCGATCCTGCCTCGGCCGCGGCCCGGCGGAAGGGGAGCGAGTACCTGGCCGGGCTGATCCGCCCGGACGGCACCACCGCGGCCGACATCGACTACCCGGCCTACACCGCCGCCCTCGGTGTCACCGCCCTGTCACACCCGGACAACAAGGACCTCCGCCCGGCCCGGGACCGGTGGCTCAAGTTCCTCCTCGACCGGCAACTGACGGAACGGCTCGGCTGGTCGCCGGAGGACAAGGAGTACGGCGGCTGGGGCTACTGCCGGGTGGTCCCGAAGAAGCCGACGCCCGGGGCCCTGGCCCCGCCGCTGGTCGAGTCGAACCTGTCGGCCACCGTCTACGCCCTCGACGCCCTCCGGGCCGCCGGCGTCGCCGATCGGGAGGTGTACGACAAGGCCCTGGTGTTCGTCCGCCGCTGCCAGAACCCGGACGGCGGGTTCCACTTCGTCTACGACGACCCGGTCCGGAACAAGGCCGGGTCGCCGGACCTGACGGCCAAGCCGGTCCGGTTCCACTCCTACGGCAGCACCACGGCCGACGGGCTGCGGGCGTTGCGGCTGGCCGGCGAGCCGGACGCGGCCCGGATCGAGCAGGCGCGGGCGTGGCTGGCGACGCACTTCCGGGCCGACCGCCACCCCGGCGACTACGTCCCGGCCCACGAGCCGAACCGGGACGCGGTGTACTACTACTATGCCGCCTCGCTGGCCCGGTCGCTCCGCGGCTGGGACCCGTTCAGCGGCCGGAGCTGGCAACAGGAGCTGTCGGGCGCGTTGGTGGAGCGGCAGGCGGTCGACGGGAGCTGGGCCAACCCGGTCGAGTTGGTCCGGGAGAACGACCAGCTGGTCGCCACCAGCCAGGCCGTCATCGCCCTGTCCGCGGCCACCTCTGCCGCCCGTTGAGGCCCGGCCCGAGCGCCGCGGCGGGGGCCGCATTCCTCGCGATTTTTTCTTGCACGCATCCGCCCGCACGGTTAAATGAAGGCCGTGTGACGGGATTGTGTCGGCGAACCCGCTTCCCGCGGCCGGCCCGGAGCCGCGCGGGGCCGGCCCGTCCGCCCCACCCCGGCGCCCGAGGAGTTCCGTCATGACGCGCGAGCTACGGGCCCTGGCGGCGGCCGCCGTGGTCGGCGGGGCGGCCCAGGCCGGGCCGATCGGCCCGTACTACGTGACGGCCGGCGACCAGGGGACGAACTGGACCCTCCAGGGGACCTCCGCCACCTCGTTCGCCCAGGCCCACCCGGGGAACCTGGGCGAGTACGGAATCGCCGTGTCCGGCGACGTGCGGACGATCGGGAACGGGAACGACCAGGTCAACCTGGGGGCCCAGTACACCCTGGCCGGGGTGGACACCGGGACCGACTACCCGTACCCGCTCACCGGGGTGTTGTTCTACGACGGGACCACCGACGGGCGGTACAACTACTCGGTCGACTACTTCGCCGGGCTCGTCTGGCGGATGGACCGGAACTGGGCGAACCCGGTGCCCCTGTTCAACACCTTCTTCGGCGGGTTCCACGCCCTGGGCATCACCTACGACAGCGGGACCGGGACGCTGTGGGTGTCGCAGTGGCTCGGCGACGGGGTGTTCAACTTCGACCTGAGCGGGAACGTGCTGTCGTCGTTCGGCACCGGGTTCACCAACATCACCTCGCTCGGGTACGACCCGGCCGACGGGACCCTGTGGATGGGGTCCCAGAACACCCTCGGCACGTTCTACCAGTTCTCGACCGGCGGCACCGCCCTGGGGACCCAGACCTACACCGCCCTGCTCGGCCAGAACACCCTGGGCGGCGAGTTCGACATCAACCCCGGGGCGGTGGTCCCCGAGCCGGCCGGCCTGTCCCTCCTCGCGGCGGCCGTAGCCGTCGGGGCGGTGCGGCTCCGCCGCAAGCGAACCGCCTGAGCCGGACCGAACGGGGGGGCCCTCACGCCGGCCGGTCGCCCGACCCCGCCGCCGGCGTGTTCCCCGGCTTGACCTCGGCCAGGAAGGCGAGGACGGCGGCGTTGAAGGCGTCCGGGTTCTCCAAGTTGCTCAGGTGGCCGGCCCCGGGGATGGTGACCACTTCGCTCCCGTACACCCGGGCCCCGATCGCCTCGGCCATCGTCAGCGGGGTCAGGGGGTCGTGTTCGCCGACCAGCACCAGGGTCGGGACCGACACGCCGCCCAGCCCGGGGGCGGCGTCCGGCCGGTCCCGTAGGGCTTCCAGGGCGGCGACCACGGCCTCCGGCGGCTGCCGCCGGGCGATCCGCCGGACCTCCTCGACCACCTCCGGCCGGCCGGCGCGGGTGGCCTCGGCCAGCAACATCGGGAGCATCTTCTCGACCACCCCGGCCGTCCCCGTCTCCCGGGCCAGGGCGATCATCTCGTCCCGGCCCTTCTTGCCGGCGTCGTCGTCCGGGGCGGCCCGGGTGTCGGCCAGGATCAGCCCGGCCAGCCGGCCCGGGTGGCGGCGGGCGAAGGCCATCGCCACGTACCCGCCCATCGACAGCCCGCCGACGACCACCCGGCCGGGAGCGCCCTCGGCGTCGAGCCGGGCGGCGACGTGGTCGGCCGCCGAATCCATCGTGAACGGTTTCGGCTCGGACCCGCCGAACCCGGGCAGGTCGACGGCGACCACCCGGGCCGCCCCGGACAGGGCCGCCACCTGCGGCCGCCACATGTCCCGGTCGAGCGGGAACCCGTGGATCAGGACGAGGGTCGGCAGGGCGTCGGGGGCGGGGGGCATGAGGACACTCCGGCGGGATATGCCGAGCGGGGGGCGGGGGGCCCCCCCGGGCCCCCCCCCCCGCGCGGGGGGGAGCCCCCCCCCCCCGGGGGGGCCCGCGCCCACC
>JAIEQN010000648.1 GCA_019747685.1 Gemmataceae bacterium | reverse complement strand
GTCCCGAACACCGGCCGGACGTTCGCCACCCCGAACTGCCCGGCGTTGGCCACGATCAGGTGGTAGTCGGCCGGGTCCTGCTCGATCGCGTAGGCCGGCCCCGGGGCCACCAGTCCCGCGGCCTCGATGGCGACGCTCCCGCTGCCCGCCCCCACGTCCCAGAACACGTCCCCGGGGTGCAGGTCGAGCTGCCCGAGGGCCACGGCCCGGACTTCCGCCTGCGTGATGAGGCCGGTCTTGGGCCGGCTCTGGGCGAACACCTCGTCCGGGTTGCCGAACCGCCGCAAGGCGGCCGGCCGGGGCCGGTCCGGCACCCCCGGCTTCCGCTTCAGGATCAGGATGTTCAGCGGGTCGAACCGCATCTCCCGGAGGTCGGCCAGGTCGCCGCGGGTGATCCGCTCGTCCTTCCCGCCCAGGTTCTCGCACACCCAGGCGGTGAAGTAGTCGATGCCCCGGCCCAGCAGCTCGGCCGCCACCCGCCCGGGGTGGTGCTGGTCGGTGGTGAACAGGCCGACCGTCTCGGCCGTGCGAACCCGGTCGAGCACGTCGGCCAGCGGCTTGGCCGCCAGGTCGGTCAGGTAGGCGTCCTCCCAGGATTCCTTGATCCGGGCGAAGGCGAGCTGCATGGAACTGACGTGCGGCAGCACCTCGAAGTGCTCGGCCCCGACCTTCTCGCAGAGATACCGGGCGGTTCCGTAGAACAGCGGGTCGCCGGTGGCCACCAGGGCCGCCCGCCGCTTGCCGAGCGTCGCCCGCACCCGCTCGACGGCGTCGGGCAGGTCGTCCCCGATCCGGGCGCGCTCGGCGGTCAGCTCGGGCAGCAGCCGCAGGGTGGCGTCCGACCCGAACACCACCTCGGCCGACCGGAGCAGGTCGGCGGCCCGGGCAGTCAGCCCGGCCAGCCCGTCCGGGCCGACGCCGATGACGGGGATGCGTGCGGGGGCGGCCATTGCCGGCTCCAGAAGCCAGGGTACGGAGGACAGAGGACAGAGTATAAGGCGGCCGGTCTTTCTGGTCGCCGCCCCCGGTCCTCCGTCCTCTTCCCCAAGCGGCGCTGCATCCCGGCCCCGGGCGGCGTAAAATCGGGCGGTGAGAGGGCTGCGTGTTTCCCACCTGCCGAACAGGGGTGACGCCATGGGACGGGCGGTGACGTGGCGGCTGCGGGCCGCGGTGCTCGGGGTCGGGCTGGCGGTCCTGGCCGGGGCGGCCCGGGCCGACGACCCGAAGCCGGAGGCCAAGCCGGCCGACGGGGACGAGGCCCTGAAGGCCGAGCTGCTCAAGCTCAACCGGGCGTCCGGGGAGGAGGCCCAGCGGCAGGCCCTGATCGGGCTGGCCAAGGACAAGGAGAAGGCCAAGAAGGCGGTCGCCCTCGGGCTGAAGCTCCAGCAGGCGGCCAAGGGGGCGGACAAGCCGTTCAACTTCAGCGGGGCCTACGTCCTCGGCCGGGTCGCCCACCTGGCGGCCCGGGACTACAAGGCGGCCGAGGTCCTCCTGAGGGACGCGGCCGAGGCCGCCACCGCGGTCGAGAGCGCGTTCAAGATGTACCAGGCGTACGACGCCCTGGTCGACCTGTACATGGACCAGAAGCGGTACGCCGACGCGGTCGACGCGTGCGAGAAGTTCGTCGAGCTGAAGGGGTCGCCGCAGCTCGAGAACGCCAAGGTGTTCCTGCTCGAGCGGCTGGCCCAGGCGAAGGCCCGGCTGGGGCAGACGGACGAGGCCCTGAAGGTGGCCGAGGGGCTGGCGCAGCTGACCGCCGAGAACGAGGAGGTGGCCTGGCAGTTCGTCCAACTCAAGGGGTTCGTCCTGCGGGAGGCCGGGAAGCACGACCAGGCGGTCGAGGCGTACCTGGACTCCTTGGACAAGCTGGACGCGGCCAAGAAGATGGACCCGAAGGAGCGGGAGGCCCGCAAGGACGGGACCCGGTACCTGCTGTCCGGGCTGTACGTCGACGCCGGGGACGTGGGCAAGGCCGCCCGGCAGCTCCAGACGCTGATCAAGAAGCACCCGGACAACCCGACGTACAAGAACGACCTCGGGTACATCTGGGCCGACCACGACCAGAACCTGGACGAGGCCGAGAAGCTGATCCGGGAGGCCCTGGACCTGGACAAGAAGCGGAAGGAGAAGGCCAAGGAGGAGGGCCGGCAGGACGACGTGACCGAGTCGGCCGCCTACGTCGACAGCCTCGGGTGGGTGCTGTTCAAGAAGAAGAAGTACGAGGACGCCCTGCCGCTGTTGAAGAAGGCGGCGGCCGACGAGGACGAGGGGAACCACCTGGAGATCTGGGACCACGTCGGGGACTGCCTGGCGGCCCTGGGGAAGAAGGACGAGGCGGTCGAGGCGTGGCAGAAGGGGCTGACCATGGACGACCTGTCCCGGCGGGACGTGGACCGGCGGAAGAAGGTGGAGGCGAAGCTCCGGGCCGCCGGGGTCGAGCCGAAGGTCAAGCCGAAGCCGGCCGAGCCGAAGAAGGACGCGGAGCCGAAAAAGGACGCCGGGGCGAAGAAGGACAAGAAGGACCGGGACTGAGCGACGCCCGGCGTCTTCCGCCCTCTCCCCTTGAGGGAGAGGGCAGCCGGCCGCAGGCCGGCGGGGGAGGGGAATTGTTCCAGCCCGCGTCCCCTCACCTCGCCTTGCTTCGCAAGGCGACCCTCTCCCTCAAGGGGAGAGGGTGAGAACCGGGCCTCACGCCCCCCGCTCGCCGGCGTCGACCGGCTTCTTGAAGAACAGCAGCAGCACGTCCTGGCCGATGTCGTGGTTGTGGTAGACGTTGGACGACACCAGCTCCCAGCCGTAGAGGCCGAGGGCGGTGATCTCGTCCTGGAGCTTGGCCGCCTGCTCCTGGCTGCCCAGCCCGGCCGTCACGAACTGGGCGGTCATGTACTTCCAGGTGGTCATCGGGGGCTCCGGGGGCGCCGGTCGTAGGGTCGGTCCGGGCGGCCCGGAGGGACGCCGACCCACCGGGCCATGCGTGGTGGGTCGGCGGTCGTACCGACCGCCCGGACCCGCCCTACCGGGTCCGGCCTCACTCGGCTGCCGGGTAGAGCATCTTCCCGCAGCTCGGGCACTGGGAGAAGGCCCCGCCCGACAGCTCGATCACCTTCTGCTGGGTCAGCCCGGTCCGGCAGCCCTGGCAGACCCGGTCCTTGACCGCGGCGAAGGCGTCCGGGCCGTGGCCCTTGACCAGGTGGTCGTAGGTCGGGCGGTTCTTGGCCGGGATGTCGGCCTCGGCCTTCACCAGCGCGGCTTGCGTGTCGATCTGGTCGGCCTTCATCCGCTCGAATCGGGCCGCGGCGTCCACCTCGTACTGGGCGAACTCGGCCATCGCGTCGCCCCACTTCCGGTCGACCGCCGGGACGGCCGCCGTCCTCTCCTCGACCTCGCCCATCGTCGCCAGGATGGCGTCTTCGAGTTCCGCCCGCTTGGCCCGGGCCTGCTCGATCTCCGACTCCTTGGCCTTGTACTCCTTCGGCACCGAGATGCCCTGGAGCTGCTGTTCGAGCTTGGCCAGCCGGGCCTCGGTCTGCTTGAGCGTCCCCTCGTCGTCCCGCTGCTTGAGCTTGAGCCTCTTGACGGCCTCGTGGTGGTCCGCGTGGGCCTGTTCCTCGGCCGCGAGCCGGGCCTGCTGGGCCTTGAGGACCCGCGGCCCGCGGTCGATCTCCTCTTGTAGGGCCTTGAGGTGTTTGCGGAGCCGGTGGCACTGCCGGAGGGTGGCGGTCACGGACATGGGGGTGCCTTCGTAGGGTGGGCCGGAAACGTGGCCCCCGCCGGCGGGGTTGACACCCGCCCTCGGCCCCCCCCGCAACCAGCCGGCGGGC
>JAIEQN010000689.1 GCA_019747685.1 Gemmataceae bacterium | reverse complement strand
GTCGGCGACGAGGACGGCTAGCTCCTCCGGCGGCGGGGTGACGGCCGGGGGGAGGTTCCGCCGGGCCAGCCCGACGGCGGCGGCCGGCCGCCGGACGAGCGCCGCGACTGCCCTCCCAGCCGCCTCGGCGTCGTCGCCGCCGAGTTCGCCCCACAGGTCGTCCGGGTCGGCCCGGTCCGGCCGCGCCCGGCTCCGGTCGGCGAACCGGGCCACGTCCCACACCAACACCGTCCCGTCGAACCCGCCGGTCAGCAGGTACTTCCCGTCCGGGGTGAACGTGACCACACGGGGGTGCCAGTCGGCGGTCGGCAGCCAGATGTCCCGGGCCTGGCCCCGGGGGGCCGCCCAGTCCCACACCCGGACCCGGCCCCGGAGGTGGGACGAGCCGAAGGTCGCCAGCCACCGGCCGTCCGGCGACAGGTCGCCGGCGATCAGGTCCCCGGCCGGGTTCCGCTCGGTCCCGAGGTGCAGGACCGACCCGTCGGCCAGCGACCAGACGACCGCCCCGAGCGGCGACCCGAACCCGGCCAGATACCGCCCGTCGGCCGAGAACCGGAACTGCTCGGCGGCCGGCTGGTTCCCGGTGATCCGCGGCCCGTCGAGTGCCAGCCGGGGTCGGCCGGTCGCCCGCTCGATCACCGGGATGGGGAGTAAGGCCCGCCGCACCTCCAGCCGGCCGTCCGGAGAGACGGTCCCGGCCGGCAGCGGGTCGGGCAACGGCTTCCCGGACTCGCTGTCGTACTTCGCCGGCCCGCCCTCCGCGGGGTCGCAGACGGCCCGGCCGGACGGGTCGAAAACCGACCCGGACGTGAGGAACCGGCCGGGGAGCTGCCACCGCTCCCGTCCGGTGGCGGTTTCACGGATCGACAGCCTCACGGTCAGCCCTTCGCAGCCGACCGCGAACAGCCGGCCGTCGGGCGACACGTCGAGCGGCCATTCACCCGGCGGCAGGTCCGGGAATCGTCGGTCCTGTCGCAGCGCACCGGACGGTAGGTCGTACTCCCGCATCCCGCCGTCGTCGTAGACCAGTACCCGGCCGCCCGGCCGGGCGACCAGGCGGATGACCGGGGAGAGGCCGGCGTACTCGTGGACGGTCCGGCCGGTGGCCGTGTCCACCAGCCGCGACGGCCGGTAGCGGTGGACAAGGACCGCCCGACGTTCATCCGGGGAGGTGGCCGCCCGCCACCACCCGTCGGCCGGCTTGGGGCCGGCCGCGGGGGCGGGTTCCGGCACCCCGCCGGGCCAGTTCAACCGCCAGGTCTCGCCCGCGTGGTCGGTCGCCAGAACCGTCTTCCCGTCGGCCGCCAGCCGTAGCCCGCCGACCCGGGCGAGCGGGATCGGCGTCCCCTCCTCGGCGGCCTTCGCCCCAAGCCGGAGCGGAACGACCCGGTCCCCCAGGGCGACCAGCACCGTGTCCCCGTCGGGCAGGGGGAGGAAGGTCGAAATCCACGATTTCGGGTCGTTCTGCGGGTCGAAGAGGTGGAGGAAGAGTTCCTTCCCCGTCGCCGGGTCGAACACCCGGACGCCGGTGCCCGTGTGGAGGTCGGTGGCGACCACCCACCGCCCGCCGGGGCAAAGCTGGAAGTAGCGGCCCAGGTACGGGGCGGCGATGACCCGGCCCTCCGGCCGCGCCCCCTCGGCCCGGGTGAACAGCCGCAGGTGGCAGCCCGGGGTGTTGTACCCGACGACGGCCACGAACCCCTCGCCGGGGACGTCAGTCACCTCGGCGACCTCCTTCCCCGCGGCAGACAAGTCGAGGACGACCGCCCCGGTGTCCGGGCGGCGGACGAGGAACACCCCGGCCGCATGATCGCAGTGGAGGAGGTCACCGGCCGGGGTGAATCGGACGTGACCCCGGGCTAGGCGGACCCAGGCCGGTGTCACGGCCCGGCCGGTGGCGGCCTCGCGGATGTCGGTCCCGACCGTCCGGGAGTGGGCGACCAGCTTGCCGTCCGGGGAGAAGGTCAGGCCGTGGCCGTGGCCGTACCGGCGGGCGAAGTCGCCCAGCCGGGCGATGGCCCCGGGCGGCAGCGGGTGGCCGTGGGCGTCGAGCTTCGGGACGGCCGGGGGCGGGAGGCCGGCGAACGCCGGGGCGGAGAGGATCAGGAGCGAGCCGAGGCCGGCGGCCGGACGGGTCATGGCGGTCCCTCGCGGTGCGAACGTCACGCGGGGACCAGTCTAACCGGGCCGAACCCGGGCGCGAACCCCCCGGCCGGGGTTAGACGCGGAAGTACCGAACGGCGGTGACGCGGACCAGCCGAGCCGTCGGATGGACCTCGTACAGGAACACGAGTGGGGAGACGACCAGCCGGTGTAACCCTTCGACCGCCCCACCGCTGTTCCCGACCGGGTCGTCGGAGAGCATGGACTCGCCGATCCGGTCGGCCTCGGCCACCCGACGGGCTTCCCCGATCGGGAAGTACGCCAGCGTGGCCTCCGCGACGCCGCCCCTGGCCGCCGGGGACATCTCGAAGCGGTCCGGCCCGGGTCGCGGGTCAGGACCCACCGTCCACCCCCCGGTCCATCTGTTCGAGAACCTCCCGGACGATGGCCGGGTCTGCCCGGCCGGCCTCCTCGAACCGCCGGATCAGGTCCCGGATGAACTGCCGCATCCGCTCCGACGAGTGGTCCTTGACGACGACCCCGGCGGCCTGCTCGGCTTCCCGTGCCTTCTTCCGGGCTAAGTGCTCTTCGACCATCTCGCGGTCGATCTCGTCCCACGACTTGTTCGGTCGATCGGTCCCATGTCGCCCTCCCGGACGATGGTGTTGCCGCCCCGATTGTACCACCCCGCCTGCACCGCCGTCACTCCCCGGGCGGCAGGCCGGGCGGGGTCCGCAGCCGCAGCCCGGTGCGGATGTAGTCGCCGTCCCCGGGGCTGAGCGTCGGCGGCCCGTGCAGCCAGGCCGGCCCGCTCGTCCCCTGCTCCACCCCCTCCCGGAACAGCTTGGCCATCTCCTGCTGGTTGAAGTCCACCGACGTCTCCACCGACCGGAACCCCGGCCGCAGGGCCGTCAGGTGGTACTTCAGCCCGCTCGCCCGGGCCATCCCGTACAGGTTCGCCAGGTCGGCCCGGCAGTAGGCGTACAGGAGCGTCCCGGTGGTCGCGTGCAGCACCGGCAGGACGTGCGGGCGGACCGGCCCGGCGTCCGGGAACAGCTTCCCGGCCACCACCGCGTACAGGTTCCCGGCCGGCGGCGACGGGGACCCGTCGCCGCCGGCCGGGACGACGCCCTGGGCCGCGTCCTCGGCCGCGGCCTTGGCCGCCGCCGCGAACACGTGCGACGGGACGAAGAGCTGGGCCGAGATGCCGCCGTCGGCGTGCAGCTCGGTCGCCGGCTTCCCGTCCACCTCCACGTCGAACCGGACCGGCGAGAACATCCCCGGCACCGAGCACGACGCCAGGAGCACGTCCCGGAACAGCCGGCACCCGTCCGGGCTCGGCCGGCAGGCGATCGCCCCCAGGTCCCAGACCACCAGCCGGCGGGTGTCCAGGTTGGTCGTGCCGACGTACAGCCGCCGGCCCTTGCGGTGCTCGGCCGCGATCCGGTCCATCAGGCCCGGGGTGATCTGCGACTCGATCAACTCCTTGAGCGGGGCGGTCGAGGCGACCGAGTCCCGGAACGGGATCGACACCCACGCCCGGATGCGGAAGATCTGGTCGGCCTGGACCTGGGTGTAGAGCCGGCCGAGCCGCCCGTCGTACTCCGGGCCGAGGAACGCGAACGGGGCGATCAAGGAGCCGGTGCTGATGCCCGTCACCACGTCGAACTCGGGCCGGCGGCCGGACCCGGTCCACCCGGCCACG
>JAIEQN010000062.1 GCA_019747685.1 Gemmataceae bacterium | reverse complement strand
CGGCCCGCTTGCACCGGGCGGCCCGGCAGCGGCTGGACCGGGCGGCCGACCGGCTGGCGGCCCTGGCGGCCCGGCTGGACACGCTCAGCCCCTTGAACGTCCTGGCCCGCGGGTATAGCCTGACCCGCACGGCCGACGGCCGACTCGTCCGGGCGGCAACGGATGTCGCCCCCGGGGACCGCATCGTGACCCGACTCGCCGCCGGCGAGGTCGTGTCCCGCGTCATCACGGAGGAGCGATGACCGACCCCGAACCCGCCCGCTTCGAACACGCCCTGGACGAACTGGAGGGGGTCCTCCGGGAGCTGGAGGACGGCTCGACCGGGCTGGAGGACGCCCTGGCCCGGTACGAGCGGGGCGTCGTCCTCCTGCGGCAGTGCTACGGCCAACTGAAGGATGCCGAGCAACGGGTCCGGCTGTTGGCCGGGGTAACGGCCGACGGCGGCCCGGACCTCCGGCCGTTCGAGCACACCTCGGCCATCGAGACGGCCAAGGCGGCCGTGCGGAAGAAGCCCCGAGCAACACCCGGCGATGACATCCCCTTCTGACGCGACACCTGGCTCGGCCGGCCAATTTGGGGTATACTTTGCGTCGCAAAGTTGCTATCAATTGATGCTGTCCGGCCGCGAAAGGAACGCCCGCCCGTGTCCGGTGAGCTGTGGCGAGAGCTGGGGGGCCGGCGGGAGCGCGTCGAGGTGGCCCTGCGGGGCCACCTGGCGGCCGGGACGGCGGCCGCCCCGCCGGCCCTGGCCGAGGCGATGGGGTACAGCCTGTTCGCCCCGGGGAAGCGGCTCCGGCCGCTCTTGACGGTGTTGGCCTGTGAGGCGGCCGGCGGGGCGACCGACGCGGCGTTACCGGCGGCCTGTGCGGTCGAGATGGTGCATACGTACTCGCTGGTCCACGACGACCTGCCGGCGATGGACGACGACGACCTCCGCCGGGGGCTGCCGACCTGCCATGTGAAGTTCGGGGAGGCGTTAGCGATTTTGGCGGGCGACGCCTTGTTGACATTGGCCTTCGAGGTTATCGCCGGGGGTTGCCCCCCTCGGACGGCCGCGGTTAGCTGTGCGGAACTGGCCCGCGGGGCGGGAGCCGTCGGGATGGTCGGCGGGCAGGTGCTGGACCTGGAGGCCGAAGGGCGGATCGAGGCGAGCGGCCGGCGTGGGCCGGCCAGTGTAGCCGGACTCGAAGCCATCCACTGCCGCAAGACCGGGGCGTTGTTCCGGGCGGCGGTCCGGCTCGGGGTGTACGCCGCCCAGGCCGAACGCCCCGCCGGGGCCGACCCGGAGACGCTGGCCGCGGCGGACGACTATGCGGCCGCCCTCGGGCTGCTGTTCCAGGTGACGGACGACCTGCTCGACGCCGAGGGGTGTGCGACCAAGGCCGGCAAGCAGGTGGGCAAGGACGCCGGCCGGGGGAAGCTGACCTACCCCGGCCTGCTGGGAATCGACGAGAGCCGCCGGCGGGCGGCCGACCTGGGCCGGGCGGCCGTCGCCGCGGCCGGCCGGCTCAAGAGCGGCCCGCTCGCCCGGCTGGCTGAGTACGTGGTCGAGAGGGACCGGTAGCGGGAGTGACGAGTGACGAGTGACGAGTGACGAGTCGGAACAAAGCCGTTTGCCCGACTCGTCACTCGTCACTCGTCACTCGTCACTCCCCCGAAGGGGGACACGATGCCAACCCTGTTGCCGCAGATCACCAGCCCGGCCGACCTGCGGGGGCTCACGGACGAGCAGCTCCAGGCCCTCACCCGGGAAATCCGCGAGGAGCTGGTCCGGGTGCTGACCACCCGCCCGGCCCACTTCGCCAGCAACCTCGGCGTGGTCGAGCTGTGCCTGGCGTTGCACCTGACGTTCGACTTCTCGAAGGACCGGCTGATCTGGGACACCGGCCACCAGGTCTACCCGCACAAGCTGGTCACCGGCCGGTACGACCGGTTCCACACCATCCGCACCCGGGGCGGGCTGATGGGCTTCCCCCACCCCGGGGAAAGCCCCTACGACCTGTTCATGACCGGCCACGCCGGGTGCAGCGTCTCGGCCGTCTCGGGCCTCAAGGCCGGGGACGACCTGCTCGGCCACCCCGACCGGCGCGCGGTGGCCGTCATCGGCGACGGGGCGTTGCCGTCCGGCATCGTGTTCGAGGCGTTCAACAACATCGCCGGGATGGGCCAGAACCTCCTGGTCGTCCTGAACGACAACAAGATGAGCATCTGCCCGCGGACCGGCGGGCTGGCCCAGTACCTCGACCAGTGCCGGATGACCGGGCTGTACCAGGGCGGCAAGCGGCGGCTGAACCAGCTCCTCGGCCACATCCCGGTCCTCGGGGGGATGGCCCACTCGGCCCTGGAGCAGGTCCGGGACGGGCTGAAGGCGTTCTTCAAGGACGGGATGCTGTTCGAGGAACTCGGGTTCCGGTACTTCGGCCCGGTGGACGGGCACGACCTGCCGGGCCTCCGCAAAATCCTCCGCGACCTGAAGGGGCAGAAGGGGCCCCTCCTGCTGCACGTGCTGACCAACAAGGGGCACGGGGTCACGGAGGCGGCCGCCGACCCGGTGACGTACCACACCCCGCCGGTGTTCACCGGGCTGGGGCCGAACGGGACCATCAAGGGCCTGAAGACCTCGACCACCCGGGCCTACACCGACGCGGTCAGCGAGGGGCTGCACGCGGCGATGGCGGCCGAGCCGACGGTCGCCGTGCTGACGGCCGCCATGTGCCAGGGGAACAAGCTGGAGAAGGTCCGGGCCGACTACCCCGACCGGTTCTTCGACGTGGGCATCTGCGAGAGCCACGCCGTCGCCTTCGCCGCCGGGCTGGCCAAGGCCGGGATGCGGCCGGTGGTGGATATCTACAGCACGTTTTTGCAGCGGGGCTTTGACCAAATCTTCCAGGAAGTCTGCCTCCAGAACCTGCCGGTGGTGTTCTGCATGGACCGGGCCGGGCTGACCGGCCCGGAGGGGCCGACCCACCACGGCGTCTTCGACATCCCGTACATGCGGCTGTTCCCGAACATGGTGAGCATGGCCCCCGGGGACGAGGCCGACGTGCGGCCGATGCTCGACCTGGCCCTGGGGCACCCCGGGCCGATCTCGATGCGGTATCCCAAGATCAACCTCGAACGGGTCGGCCGGTCGCAGGGGTTCGCCCCGGTGGAGTTGGGCAAGGCCGAGGTGCTCGACTGGGGCGAGGACGGCTGCTTCGTGGCCTTCGGGACGCTGCTGTCGAACTGCGCGGCGGCGGCGGCGAAGCTCCGGGAGGACGGCATCCACATGGGCGTCGTCAACGCCCGGTTCGTCAAGCCGCTGGACAAGGACACCATCCTGCGGGCGGTCGAGACGCTGCCGCTGGTGGTGACGGTCGAGGAAGGGACGCTGGAGGGCGGGTTCGGGTCGGCGGTGCTGGAGGCGGCGAACGCGGCCGGGCTGGACGCCCGCGGGGTGGTCCGGTGCGGCATCGCCGACCGGTTCGTCGAGCACGGCGACCGGGCCGAGCTGTTGGCCGACCTGGGGCTGAGTGCCGACGCCCTGGCCGAGACGGTCCGCAAGCACCGCGGGGCGATGGTGGCGTAACCGACCCGACGCGATGACGAAACGCCGACCGCCCGGGGGTTCACCCCGGGCGGTCGTCTTTTCCGGGCGAGCGGGGGCCGTCAGGCCCCTGTTTCTTTGACCGAACAGGGGCCTGACGGCCCCCGCTCGCCGAAGACACGGCTTACGGCTTGCCCGGCCCCTTCCCGGCCGGCGGGGGCGGGCTGGGCGGCTTGGCCGGCGGCGGTGGCGGGGCCGGCGGCTTGGCCGCGGG
>JAIEQN010001020.1 GCA_019747685.1 Gemmataceae bacterium | reverse complement strand
CGGCACCCGCAGGTTCAGGGCCAGGTCGTCGGCCAGGTTCGTCACCTTGTTCAGCCGCAGGCCGGTCTCCAGGGCGATTTCGTACTGCGTGATGACCGGCCCGGTGTGAATGCCCACCACCTTGACCGACAGCCCGAAGTCGGCGAACGTCTTTTCCAGCAGCACGGCCACGTCCCGCAACTGCTGGGCGTGGTCCTCGACCGGGAACGGGTCGGGGTCTTTGAGCAGCGACAGCGGGGGCAGCTCGTAGTGGGCCGGGGCGCCCTCGTCGTCCGGCGGGCAGACGGCCCGCAAGAGGGCGGCCAGCCCGGGGTCGGCGGCGTGGTCGGCGTGGGAGTGGATCGGGATGGCCGCCGGGTCCCGGTCCGGGTCGTCCTCGTCCGCTTCCGGAAGAAGAGAAGACTGGCCCGCTGATGACGCGGACTTCGACGCAGATAGGACCGGATCGGACGAAGGCAGAGGAGAGGTAGGGATCGAGGGGGCGGGCCGGGTCGGCTTCCGGGCAGGCACCGCGGACGCGAGGGTCCGGCCGATCGCCTTCAGGGCCGACCACACGCCGGACAGCACCACCTCGACCCCGTCCCCGACCCGGTCGTTGGCCCACACCCCGGCCCGCCACACCTGACGCAGGACGACTTCGGCCAGCCGAAGGACCCCGCGGACCAAGCCGTCGGCCGCGAGGACCAGCCCGACCGCCCCGGCAGCCGCCAGGGCGAAGAGGTTCCACGGCCGTTCCAGGGCGTCGTCCAGGTTCAGCCGCAGGGCCGCCCCGACCGACCCGCCCGGCCCGGCCGTCGCCGCCCGCGGGAGGGTCAGGCCGTCGGCGGTGGCCGCGGCGGTGGCGATCAGGATCGCCCACCCGGCCAGCCGGGCGACCAGCCGCAGCGGCGAGCGGTTCACCACCAACAGCCCGGCGACGGCGAACCACCCGACGAGGAAGACGCCGGCGGCCCAGCCGAGCGGCTCGGCCAGGTACGCGGCGACGACATCACCCGCTTCGCCGAACAGGTTCGGCCCGGGCATCGGCGGGTGGTGGGTGCCGACGGCCGCCGCCAGCAGCCCGCCGGCCGCGAACAGGGTCAGGACGACCGCGTCGAACCGCCACCGCGGCGGGGGAGGGGGCTTTTCGGGCATGCAACCTACCTTGCTCCGGTGGCACGGGCCGGGAGGCCCGTGCTCGATCCGCCGCACGGGCCGGGAGGCCCGTGCCACCGGCGGGCCGATGACCATTGTTCTTCGTCGGACGCCGGACCTGAACCGGTGTTCGTCCCCCGGGGCGGGCGATTTCGGCCCCGGCCGCCGGCCCGGCCGGTACAACACCCCCGGCCGGCACAACCGGAGGGGTCGGGGTGCTGCACGTCGCGTTGTGGGAGCCGGAAATCCCGCCGAACACCGGCAACGTGGCCCGGCTCTGCGCCGCGACGGGGACCCGGCTCCACCTGATCGGCCGGCTCGGGTTCCGGCTCGACGACAAGTCGCTCAAGCGGGCCGGGCTGGACTACTGGCCGGCGGTCGACTGGGCCCGGCACACCACCTTCGCCGAGTTCGAGGCTCTGGTTCTACCCTCTCCCCTTGAGGGAGAGGGTGGCGACCGTAGGTCGCCGGGTGAGGGGAGGTTTTCGTTCCCCTCACCCCCATCCCCTCTCCCCTCGAGGGAGGGGGGAGCAATCGCCCGCGTCTGGTGCGTCGAAACGCCGTCGGACGCCCCCTACACCCGCGCCCGGTTCCGGGACGGCGACTGCCTCTTGTTCGGCAACGAGTCGTCCGGGCTGCCGGCCGGCGTCCGCGAAAAGTACGCCGGCCGGGTCGTCGGCATCCCGATGCCGGGCGGGCCGGTCCGCAGCCTGAACCTGGCCACGGCCGTCGGGATCGTCCTGTACGAGGCCCTGCGCCAACTGAACGACTGGTAGGCCCGGCACGACCGGACCGGCCCGGGGCGGCGTTCGGGCCGCGGCCCCAGCGACACACCCGGCCGGCGGCCGATGGGAGGAACGGCCCGTTCCCGGAGGTGCGGATGTCGGAGGTCGTCGCCCTGCCGTCGGCCGGGGAGCTGGCCGGGTACGTCCACCGGGCGCTGTGCGACCGGGACGGCCTCGACCCGGCCCAGGCCCCGCTGTTCCGGACGCCGCTGGTGAAGGGCGGCCGGGCCTGCGGGGTGATCTTCCACGTCGAGGGGCCGCGGCGGCTGCGGGCCAGCGCCGTCTGGGCGGCCGACGCCGGCCGGGTCATCTTCTACGACTCGGCCGGCACCCGGTTCCGGGAGGCCCGGCTGAGCGAGTCGCCGGACATCACCGAGTTCCGGGCACGGGACGCCGAACCCGAACCCCGCCGGCGGGCCGCCTGACTTGATGACCTGACGACTTGTGACTCAGTCGTCCGAGTCCCGCTTCTTCTTGTCGAACTTGATCCCGCACCCGGCCGCGGCCGAGGTCTCGGCCGTCTCCGGCTTCGTCCCGGCCAGCGCCGCCGCCACCGCCGCTTCGAGGTGCTTCAGCTTGGCCTCGCCGGGCGGGGCCTTGTCGTCCATCGCCCCGAGGTAGACGACCTTCCGGTCCTTGTCCAGGACGACGAACTCGGGGGTGTAATTGGCCCCGTACTTCCGCGCCACCTCCTGGGAGGGGTCGTACAGGTACGGGAACGGGAACCCCTTCTTCTCGGCCCGCTTGACCATCGCCGGCAGGGCGTCGTCCCGGCCGGTGTTGACGTTGACCGCCACCAGCCCGACCTTCCCGTCCGGCCCGGCGTGCCGCTTGGCGAAGGCGACGATGCGGTCCTCGTAGGCCTCGGCCACCGGGCAACTGTTGCAGGTGAAGACGACGACCACCACGTCCTTGCCCTTCAGGTCGGACAGGGCGTGCTTCTTCCCGTCCGTCCCGGCCAGCCCGTCCCAGGCCGGGGCCGCGTCGCCGGGCGAGAGCACCTTGTTGAACTTCCCGGCCGGGGCTGGCCCGGCGACGGCGAGCAGGGCGGCGAGTGCGGCGGGGAGCAAGAGCCGGTACATGGGTGGTCTCCGTTCGGTCGCCCGCCCGGGCCTTCGACCTGGGTGCGGTGACGCCGGGCCGTCCGCCGGTACGACGCCCCCACCCGGAACATCCTACGGGTGCGGCACCATCGCCGTGAACGGCGGGACGAACGCCTGGAGGGCGGTCAGCGCCCCGACCACGCAGGCCAGGAACATGCTGTGCCAGATGACCGCCTTGAAGATGTCGGCCTCCCGGCCGATCTGGTTCGTCCCGGCGGTGGCCACGCAGATGCTCTGGGCGTCGATCATCTTCCCCATCACCCCGCCGGTGCTGTTGGCCGTGCAGATCAGCACCTGGGCCTGGCCCAGGCTCAGGTGCGAAAGCGCCCCGTCGTGGTGGGCGTTCCACACCTCCGTGGCGGTGATCTTCTGGAGGCTGCCGAACAGGGCGTTGCTGCCGGCGTCGGTCCCGGTCAGGAACACCCCCAGCCACCCCAACAGGGCGGCGAAGAACGGGTACAGGGCCCCGGTCTCGGCGAACGCCACCCCGAGCGTCGCGTCGATCCCGGCGTACTTGGTGACGTAGCTCAGCCCGAGCATCAGGGCGATGGTCGGGATCGGCACCTTCATCTGGACGACCGTCTTGCGGAACACGGTGCCGACCTGCCCGGCCGACATCCCGAGCAGGGCCATCGACACCAGGGCCGCCAGGAACACCGGGGTGCCCGGGGCGGTCAGCCAGGTGAGCTTGAACGCGGCGGCTTCCCGCTCCGGCACCCGGGCCCCGTGCGGCCCGGCCCCGGCCTCCGCGGCGGCCACCCCCG
>JAIEQN010000222.1 GCA_019747685.1 Gemmataceae bacterium | reverse complement strand
ATGGCGGATTCCTCCCGGTGCCCCCAGGAGTACCGCCGCGCGGGCAGTCGGCAACTCGAAAGTGTCAGCCGACTAGAGCACTGCAAAATAAAGGTTTTGGCGGAGGATGGCGGGCGGTGTCCGGGTAAGGCGGGACGTGGCCGGAAAACCCATAAAGCGATTTTGGTTCTCTTTATCAAGGTTCGAATCCTTGCCGGGTAACTCGGCAACCCCTGGCGAAACCAGGGGTTGCTTCATTCTCAGGTATACCGCCGCATCGGAGTAAGGTTCGGCCCAACAATAGCCCAACCTATCTTCTCACCGCCGCTGTGGGGTGGGGGATGGCCAAGTCCGGGCCGGCCAAGTTCTCCGCCGCCGTCTCGATGCAGGGCTACCTGTACCAGTGCCGGTACGCCCTGCTGCTGACGCTCAAGCGGGTCCGGTCCGGGGCGAACGTCCGGGTGTCGGTCGAGAAGTTCGACGACGTGACGTTCGAGGCTGGCGGCGTCGCCCGCGAGCTGGTCCAGACCAAGCACCACACCACGCCCGGCGACCTGAGCGACCTCGGCGAGGACTGGTGGAAGACCCTCCGGGTCTGGTCCGAGGGGGTGCGGGACAAGCACTTCCTGCTCCCTGGGGTCGTGTTCACCCTGGTGACCACCCAGAACGCCCCGGCCGGCAGCGCGGCGGCCCTCCTGCGGCCTGACCCCGCCACCCGCGACCCCTCCCAAGCCGAGAAGCTCTTGCTGGCCGCGGCCAAGGCGTCCGCCAACCAGAAGCTAGCCGACGCCTTCGACGTGTTCCACAAGCTGCCGGCCGCCAAGCGGAGGGCCCTGCTCGCTGAGGTTTACGTCTTCGACAACACCGCCCGGATCGGCGACCTCGACACCCCACTCCTGGCGGAACTCCGGCTGGCCGCCCCGCGGGGTCGGGAGGCCGCGTTCCTGGCCGAGGTCGAGGGCTGGTGGTTCCGGCGGCTGATCCGCCACCTGGAAACCACCGGCCAGCCGGCGAGCCGGGGCGGCGAACTGGAGGAGGAGATCGAGCGCCTGCGGGACGGGTTCTGCGACGACAACCTGCCGGTCGAGAAGCCGCTGCCGGAGCCGCCCCAGACCCCGAACCCGGCGGCCGACGCCCGGCGGTTCGTCCAGCGGCTGCGGGAGGTTGGCCTCCAGGACCGGGCGGTCCGGCGGGCCATCCTCGACTTCTACCGGGCGACGGTCCACCGGGACAAGTGGGTGACGGACACGCTGTTGCACTTCGAGGAGTTGCAGGACTACGACGACCGCCTCCTGAACGAGTGGGACCGGCTGTGCGACGCACTGTTCGCCGACGCCACCGACCCGGACCGAGCGGCCGCCGGCCGGCGGCTGTTCCAGCGGATCGACGAGGACGCCGCCCGGTTCCAAGTGTTCTTCATCCGGCCGAGGTGCCAGGAGCCGTGCATCGGCCGCGGCACCCTGCACCAACTGGCCGACGCCAACCGGCTGGCCTGGCACCCGGACCGGGTGGACGCCGTCCGGCAGCCGGCCGCGGCCGGGGGGACGCCGTGAACGACTGGGCGAGGCGGTCGCCGGAGGTGGCGTACAGCCTGAACCCGGCCTACTGCGGGTGGCTGGTCCGCGAGGCGGCCGAGGGGTACGCCGGGGTGCGGCCCGCCGGGTTGCCGTACCCGCTGGCCCTCCTCGTCCTGCCGGTCGTCCTGCACGGGCCGACGCGGGCCGCGCTACCCCGGTCGACGGCCACCGCCCTGCAACCGTGGCTGAAGGACCGGCCCGAGGCCCTGCTCGGGTTCGCCGGCCGGGCTGAGCAGTTGGCACCGGTCACCCGCGAGGCCATCGTCTTCGCCGGGGCGCGGGGGCTGCTGGCGTTCACCGACGACGGCCGGCTCGTCGCCGCCGGCAAGCTGGCCCGGGGGAAGGCGGCCGTACTGGCCCTGAGCGAGTCGCTCAAGGCGACGGTCCAGAAGGCCGGGCTGGTCGGCAAGTGGTTCGCCGAGGCCGGCGAGCCGGCCGACGTGTACCAGATGTGGAACGTCCGCCCATGACCATGCAGATCAAGGCCGTCGTCCTGTACGGCCACGACGGGCGGGTCCGCCGGCTGCCCTTCCGCTTGGGTGCGCTGAACGTCATCACCGGCGAGAGCGGGACCGGCAAGTCGGCCATCATCAACATCGTGGACTACTGCCTCGGCCGGGACAGTTGCCCGGTCCCGGCCCGGGTCATCCGCGACGCCGTGCGGTGGTACGCCCTGCTCCTGCGGGTCGGGGACGGCGAGGTGTTCGTGGCCCGGGCCGCCCCGGTCCCGCCGCGGCAGACGAGCCAGGAAGTTATGCTCCGGGTCGGCGAGACGGTCGAGCCGCCGCCCCTCGACCAACTCGCCGGCAACACCAATCCGGGCGGCCTGAGCGACACGCTCACCCGGATGCTCGGCGTGTCGCCGAACCTGCACGTCCCGCCCGAGGGCCAGTCCCGGGACCCGCTGGAAGCCACGATCCACCACGCCAAGCTGCTCTGCCTCCAGTACCAGGACGAGATCGCCAAGAAGGACTGCCTGTTCCACCGCCAGGGCGACATGGGCATCGCCCAGGCGATCCGCGACACGCTGCCGTACTTCCTTGGTGCCGTGCCGGAAGACCAGCTCAAGGTCCGCCAGGAATACCGCGACGCCAGGCGCGACCTAAAGATGCTGGAGCGGCGGCTGTCCGAGGCCCAGGCGGTGAGCGGGGCCGGGGCGAGCCGGGCGACGGCGTTCGTCCGCGAGGCCGCGGCCGTGGGCTTGCTGCCGGCCGGGGCCGCGCCGGCGGACGTGCCGGCCGCGGTGGCCCTGCTGCGGACCGTCCGGTTCACCCCCGCCGCCGAGGAGTCGAGCCGGGTGGGGGAGGAAGTCCGGCGGCTCCGCCGGGAGCGGGCCGAGCTGCGTCAGGCCCACGACCGGTTGCATCGGGAGATCGACGAGGCCGAGGAGTTCGCGGCCGGCGGCGAGGGGTTCGCGGCGGTCGCCGCCGAGCAGAAGGCCCGGCTGGCGTCGATCAATGTGGTGGGCGGGGGCGGGTCGGCCGACGAGTCGCGCCGGTGCCCCCTCTGTCAGGGCGAGGTCGGCGGACAGGTCCCGCGGGTCGCCCAGGTCCGGGAAGCCCTGGCGGGCGTCGAGCGGCACGTCGCCGCCGTGCGGGCCGAGGGGCCTGACCTGGGGGCGTTCCTCACCGCCCGCCGGGCCGAACTCGGGGCCGTCGCCGAGCGGCTGCGGGTGAACCGGGAGGCGACCGACGCGCTGGTGGCTCAGGACAACGACCTCCGCGCCCAGCGGGACCGGGACTTCGAGCGGTTCCGGGTGGTGAGCCGGATCGAGCTATTCCTCGAAAGCGCCGGTACGCTGGCGGACGACTCGGAACCACGGCGACAGGTGGAAGCCGCCCGACAGCGGGTCGCTGACCTGGAGGCCCGGCTGCGGGAAGACGACGCCGAGGAGGTGCTCCGGTCGGCCGTCAGCCGGGTCAGCCAGCAGGTGTCGCGGTGGAGCGAGGAGCTGGGGCTGGAGTACGGTCGGTTCCCGCTCCGCCTCGACCTCACCAAGCTCACCTTGGTCGCCGACACCGACCGCGGCCCGGTGCCGATGTCGCAGATGGGAAGCGGGCAGAACTGGCTCTGGTGCCACCTGCTGGTCTACTTCGCCCTTCACAAGTTCTTCGTCGAGCAGGGCCGGCCGGTCCCGCGGTTCCTCAGAGCTTGTCCAAAATGGGGTCGGCGATAGCCTGTCGTGATGAGCAGGAAGCCCTACCCGACGGACCTGACCG
>JAIEQN010000053.1 GCA_019747685.1 Gemmataceae bacterium | reverse complement strand
CCTGGTCGGCCGCGACCCCGACGCCCTGGCCGCCGCCCGGGCCGAGCTGGCGAACCTCGGCCGGCGGGTCGATGTCGTTCCGGGGGACGTGGCCACCCCCGACGGGGCCGCCGCCACCTGTGACGCCGCCCTGTCACTCGGCCGCCCGGTCGAGGTGCTGGTGAACAACGTCGGCGGCCGCCGGCTCGACGTGCCCACCGAAGACTTCCCGCTGGCCGACTGGCAGCGGTACATGGACCTGAACCTGACCAGCGCCCTGGTGTGCTGCCAGAAGGTCGGGGCCGGGATGCTAGCCCGGGGGCGGGGCTCGGTGGTGAACGTGACCTCGATCGCCGGGCCGATCGCCATCAAGGGCATCCGCGGCCGGCACTACGAGACGGCGAAGGCCGGTCTCGCCGCCTTGACCCGGTCGCTGGCCGCCGACTGGGCCGGCCGCGGGGTCCGGGTGAACGCCCTGGCCCCGGGGGTGTTCGCCACCGCCCCGAACCGGAAGTGGTTCGCCGAGAAGCCGGACTTCCGCCGGCTGTTCCTGGACCACATCCCGCTGGGCCGGCTCGGGGAGCCGGACGAGGTCGGCCCGGCGGCGGTGTTCCTGGCCTCGGACGCCGGCAGCTACGTCACCGGGGCGACGCTGGTGGTGGACGGCGGGTTCACCTGCTGGTAGCGAGTCATCAAGTCGTCAGGTCTTCAAGTCTTCACGTCGAAGACCGGGCCGTGGCTTCTCGACTTGAAGACCTGACGACGTGAGGACTTGAAGACATGGCTTTGCCCGTCGTCGCCATCGTCGGCCGGCCGAACGTCGGCAAGTCGGCGCTCTTTAACTGGCTCGCCGGCCGGCGGATCAGCATCGTCGACCCGACCGCCGGCGTTACCCGGGACCGGGTGTCCACGGTGATCGCGGCCGGGGACCGGTACTTCGAGCTGGTCGACACCGGCGGGATGGGCATCCAGGATGTGGACGACCTGACCGCGGACGTCGAGCTGCAAATCCAGCACGCCCTCGACGCCGCGGCCGTCGTCCTGTTCGTGGTGGACGTGCGGGACGGGGTGGTGCCGCTGGACGAGGAGGTGGCCCGGCGGCTGCGGGCGATCAACAAGCCGGTCATCTTCGTCGCCAACAAGGCCGACACGGACAAGCTGGCCGGGCAGGCCGGGGACTTCGGCCGGCTCGGGTACGGCAACCCGGTCGCCGTCAGCGCCGAGCAGAAGCTCGGCAAGGACGAGTTGTTCGAGGCGGTCCTGGAGCGGCTGCCGCCGGACGCCGGCGACCTCCCACCCGCGGACCCGGCCCTGAAGCTGGCCATTGTGGGCCGCCGGAACGTCGGCAAGAGTACGTTCATCAACAGCCTGGCCGGGGTCGACCGGGTGATCGTCTCGGAAGTCCCGGGCACCACCCGCGACAGCGTGGATGTCCGATTCGAGCGGGACGGCAAGGAGTTCGTGGCCATCGACACGGCCGGGGTCCGCAAGCGGACCACCCTCCAGAACGACATCGAGTTCTACAGCCTGCACCGGGCCGAGCGGTCGATCCGCCGGGCCGACGTGGTGCTGCACTTCTTCGACGCCCGGCACCGGATCGGCCGGGTGGACAAGCAGCTCGCCGGGTACATCCTCGAAAACCACACGCCGGCGATCTTCGTGGTCAACAAGTGGGACCTGCTGAAGGACAAGCTGCCGACCGAGAAGATGGCCGACTACGTCCGCAAGGTGTTCCCGATGCTCGACCACGTCCCCATCGCCTTCGTGACGGCGAAGAAGGGGAAGAACGTGCTGCGGCTGTTGCAGCTTGCGATCCAGTTGCACAAGCAGGCCGGGGTGCGGGTCGACACCGGGGACCTGAACCGGGTGATCCGGCAGGCGTTCGAGGCGAACACCCCGCCGGTCCGCGGCGGGCGGGTGCCGAAGGTGTTCTACGCCACCCAGATCGGGGTCCGGCCGCCGACGATCGTGCTGTTCACCAACGGCCCGGAGCTGTTCGAGGACACCTACGTCCGCTACCTGACCAAGTGCCTGCGGGACGCCTTCCCGTTCGGCGAGGTGGCCATCAAGCTGGTCCTGCGGGCGAAGGGCGAGGGCGGCGGGAAGGCCGCCCTGCCGGAGGGCGAGACTATGGCCGAAAGTGGCGACAGCGCGGACGACGTGCCGGTGGTCCGGGCGAAGCCGGCCCGCCCGCCGAAGCCCGAGCCGGCCCCGGAGCCGCCCCCCGAGCCGAAGCCGCGGAAGAAGAAGCCGGCCGACCCGAAGACGTGGGATTTGTGAGAACGCCCGGCCGCGGAAATTGACACCCCGGCCGGACCGTGTAACCTGGATAACACCTCCCGTTCGGTCCCCCTCCGTCGGTCCCTGCCGGAGGCCGGATGTCCGTCGTGCCGCCGAACGACCCGACCCCCACCCCCCCGCCCGGCGGCACCTCGGCCGGGTCGAGCGAGCACTTCTGCCTGTTCGACGAGCCCGGCCCGGGTCTTGGGGGGACCCTGACGGCCATCGCCGCACCGACCACCGCCATCAGGCCGCCCGCCCCGCCGCTGCCGCCGCCGGCCGGGAACGCCCGGTACGCCCTCGGGGAGGAGATCGGGCGGGGGGCGATGGGGGCGGTGTACGCCGCCGTCGACGCCGACTTCGCCCGGGAGGTGGCGGTCAAGGTGCTGCTCGACCGGCACCGGGACAAGCCGGACTTCTGCTGGCGGTTCGTGGCCGAGGCCCGGATCACCGCCCGGCTCCAGCACCCGGGGATCGTCCCGCTGTACGAGTGGGGGGAGTTCCCGGACGGCCGGCCGTTCTACGCGATGCGGAAGGTCGAGGGGCACACCCTGGCGGCGCTGCTGGCCGCCCGGGCGGACCCGGCGGCCGACCGGCCGCGGTTCCTCAAGGCGTTCGAGACGGTCTGCGACACCGTCGGGTACGCCCACGCCCGGGGGGTGATCCACCGGGACCTGAAGCCGGCGAACGTCATGGTCGGGCCGTTCGGGGTGGTCAAGGTGATGGACTGGGGGGTGGCCAAGGTGATGCCCCACAGCCCGCTGGCCGACGCCGACCCGGACGCCCTGGACGGGCTCGGGGGGCCGCCGGAGGCCGACGACGGGACGGCCCAGACCCAGCTCGGGCGGGTCCTCGGGACGCCGGCGTACATGTCCCCCGAGCAGGCCAACGGCCGGGTCGACGCCCTGGACGAGCGGACCGACGTGTTCGGGCTCGGGGCCATCCTGTGCGAGGTCCTGACCGGCAGGCCGCCGTACGACGGGCCGACGGCCAAGGCGGTCCACCGGAAGGCGGCGAAGGCCGACCTGGCCGACGCCCACGCCCGCCTGGACGGCTGCGGGGCCGACCCGGCGGTGATCGAGCTGTGCCGGCGGTGCCTGGCCCCGGACCCGGCCGACCGGCCGCGGGACGCCGGGCGGCTGGCGGCCGAGTTCACCGCGTACCTCGAGCGGGACCTGCGGCGGGCCGAGCGGGACCTGGTCCGGTTCTTCGAGCTGTCCCCGGACTTGTTTTGCATCGCCGGGCTGGACGGGTACTTCCGGCGGGTGAACAGCAACTTCACCCGGGTCCTGGGGTACACGGAGGCCGAGCTGACGGCCCGGCCGTTCGCCGACTTCGTCCACCCCGACGACCGGCCGGCCACGCTGGGGGTGCTGGCCGGGCTGTCGGCCGGCGACCCGTGCGTCCGGTTCCGCAACCGCTACCGGGACGCGGCGGGCGAGTACCACCACTTCGAGTGGTCGGCCAAGCCGTGCCCGGTCGAGGGGGTGGTGTTCGCCGTCGCCCGGGACG
>JAIEQN010000568.1 GCA_019747685.1 Gemmataceae bacterium | reverse complement strand
CCCCGCCCGGCGGCCCCCCGCCGCCGCGGGGGCCCGGGCGGCCCCCGGACTTCGGCTTCCGCATCCTCGTCCACCTGGCCCGGCCGGTTGGGGAGCTGAACGCCCGGTTGGACGCCGAGCGGGCGGCCGGGGACGAGCAGTTGGCCGAGGTCCGGGCCGAGAACCGGGACCAACTGGCCGCCCTGCGGGGCCGGCTCGGGCTGATCGGCGGGGCGTCGTTCGTGGCCCTCGTCGTCGGCGGGCTGGTGATCGTCACCCGCGGGCTGTCGCCGCTGCGGCGGCTCTCCCACGCCGTCAGCCAGGTGTCCGAAAAAGACTTCCGCCTGCCGGTCGGGCCGGACGGGCTGAGCCGCGAACTGGCCCCCATCCACGACCGCATGACGACCACCCTGGACCAGCTCCGCCGGGCGTTCGAGCGGGAGAAGCAAGCCGTGGCCGACATCTCCCACGAACTGCGGACCCCCATCGCGTCGCTGCTGGCGACGATCGACGTGACGCTCCGCAAGCCCCGCAGCCCGGACCACTACCGGGCCACCCTGGAGGACTGCCGGGCCATCGCCAAGCAGCTCGGCCAACTGGTCGAGCGGATCATGACCCTGGCCAGCCTGGACGCCGGGACGGCCCGGCTGGCGACCCTCCGGACCGATGCCGCCGAGGTCGCCGCCGGGTGCGCCCCCGTCATCCGCCCGCTGGCCGAGGCCCACGGGCTGACGTTCGCCCTGTCGGCCCCCGACGGGGCCGAGTTCGACACCGACCCGGACCGTCTCCGGGAGGTGCTGATGAACCTCCTGCACAACGCCGTCGAGTACAACCGCCCGGGCGGGCGGGTGTCGCTGACCGTCGACCGGGATAAGGACCGGGTGGTGTTCGAGGTGGCCGACACCGGGATCGGGCTGACCCCGGAGGTCCGGGAAAAGATGTTCGAGCGGTTCTACCGGGCCGACCCGTCCCGCACCGCCACCGGGGTCCACGCCGGGCTGGGGCTGGCGATCGTCCAGGAGTACGTCGGCCGGCTGGGCGGGACGATCGGGGTGGACAGTACCCCGGGCGAGGGGACCACCTTCCGGGTGTCGTTCCCGGCCCCGCCGGCACCGGCCGCCGAACCGGCACCCCCGCCCCGCCGGGAGCCGGCCGCCGCCCGAACCTGAATGGACGCCCCCGCCCGCGACCGGGTAAAGTGTGGGATGGTGCCGGCTCACCGGCCCGCGGCCACGGGGGGCGTAGGATGCGACGGGCAGGGGTCCTCGGGGTCGTGCTGGCGGCGGCGGTCGGGTGCGGGCCGGGCAAGGAGCTGCCGGACGAGGTCCGGGTTTCGACCGGGAAGGGGGGCGAGGCCGCCCCGCCGGTCCCGAAGGCGTCCGAGCCGGCCGCGGCCGAGTTGGTCGCCCGGGTCCTGAAGGCCAACACCGACGGCCACCCCGAGCGGCTGGAAAAGGGGAAGACCAACACCTCGCTGGCCCGCGGCATGTCGCGCGGGTCCGACGGCAAGTTGGCGTCGGCCAACCGCACCATCTGGGCCGCCTGGCCGGACCGGTTCCGGGTCGACTTCGAGTTCCCGACGGCCGAGGTGAAGGACCGGCTGATGGGCCTCCGCCGGCCGACCTTTTGGATGTACACCTCCGGCCCGGGCGGGCTGGCCGAGTTCCGGGTTCCGAACCCCGAGGAGTACGCCGACGTGTTGGCCGCCGACGCCGTCGGCCAGCACTGGCTGCCCACCCTGGTGCCGCTGACCGACCCGAAGGTGGTGGTGTTCGACGCCAAGAGGCAGGACCTCGGCCGGCTCCCGGCCGAGACGGTCAAGGTGGCCGTCCCCGGGTGCCCGGTCTACACCCTGTGGTTCGACCCGGCCACCCTCCGGCTCGGGGTGGTCAGCTACACCCACGCCGAGGCCGCCGGCGGCGGGACGTTCCACAAGCGGCTGACGATGGACAAGCACAAGGACTTCGGCGGGATGATGCTCCCGACCCGGCTGGAGTTCAGCCGCAACGGCCAGACGGTTGAGGAGTGGGGGGTGGAGAAGTGGGACCTCGGGGCGGCGGTGGACGACGCCGCGTTCAACCCCCCGGCCACCACCCCGGCGAAGAAGTAGCGGGGACAGCCCAGGCCCGCGGGCCTGGGCCACCGGAGCGAACTGCTGGTGGCCCAGGCCTCCCGGCCGGTGCGCTTTTGCCTACGGCTTCGGTGGCAGCCCCTGGACCGGGGCCGGCCGCTGGAGCCAGTCCGGGCCGTTCCCCTGGGCCGGGATGGCCGGCGGCCAGTCCGGGCGGTAGCTCGGCAGCCCCGGCGGGAGCGGGGCCAGCGGCGCGTCCTTCAGCCCGCTGCTCGGCCGCAATGCCCCGCCGATCCCGATCAGCTCCGGCCGCCGGGCCACCTTGTCGGCGAACACTTCCAGGTCCTTGGCGATCTTGTCCGCCCGGGCCAGCACCCGGGCCAGCTCGCACGACGCCGCCTCCAGGTTCTTGTACAGCCCCTCGTCGGTCAGGAGCTTCTGGATCGTCCCGTTCTCCCGGCCGAACGCCCGGGTCAACTCCCGCACCTCGGTCAGCACCTTGCTCAGCGACGCCGCCGACTCGGCGATGTCGGCCGCCAGCGCCTGCCCCCGCTGGCCCAGCGGCTGGGTGACGGCCCGGATGTCGGCCAGCACGTCGGCCGTCAGGGCGGTCCGCCGGTCGAAGTTCTGGACCGTCCGCTGGGCCTCGTCCAACAGCCCTTGGAACCCGCCGGCCAGCCGGAGGACTGCCCCGCCGATACCGTTCAGGTTGCGGATCAGCTCGGCGATCTGCTTGCGGTTCTCGGGCGACAGCACCTCGTTGACGGCGTCGAACGTGGCCCGGGCCGACTTGGCCGCCCCGACCACCTCCGGCTCGGCCCGCCGGACCACCCCGCGGATCTCGTCCACCGCCGGGCGGACGGTCGCCAGGAGTTCCCGGATGTCCCGGATCAGGGACTTCAGGTCGTTCCGCTCGGCCGGCCGCGACTGGGCCGCAGCGGCTTCCGTCTCGGCCGCGACGAGCGCGTTCGGCAGGTCGCGGATGTCCTCGCCGATGAAGTTCCGCAGCCGGTCGTTGGTCTTCTTCAGCTCGGGGATGAACTCCCGGACATCATGGGCCAGGTGCTCGAACTCTTGGAGGGTGCGTTCGAGCTGCGGGGCCACCTTCTCCAGCCGCTCGAACGACCGGACCATCCGGTCGAGTGACGCCTGGGCGGTGTTGAGGACCTCGGACGCCGGGGTGAGCAGGCTGCGGGCGGTGACCGGCGGGAGCCCGGGGATGTCGCTCCAGGGTGGGTAGTCGGCCCCGCGGGGGGCGGGCTGGCCGGTGGCCGGGTCGAGCCTCGGCAGGAAGTCGATGGCGGTGTCGCCCGAGAGTAGCCCGCGGGTGATGGTCGGGTCCTCGCTCGTCCGCGGCGGGTACTTCGGGTCCATCGCCACCACCACCCGGACCTGCCCACTCTCCGGGTCGAGGTCGATCTTGGTCACCTCGCCGACCCGGACCCCGGACTTGCGGATCGGCGTGCCGGTGGCGATCCCCGGGGCCTCCGGGAACAGGACCGTGTACCCGACCTTGGTCGAGAACAGGGCCGGCGCCCCGCCGAACAGGACGACCAGCCCGCTCAGGACGACGAGCGTGGCGGCCACGAACAGCCCGAGCCGCAACCGCAACCGCCGCTCGGCCATGATGGGGAACTCCCGGAGGGGCCGCGGGTTGGAGCACGGGGCGCCCGTCATAAAAAAAAAAAGAAATTTTTTTTTTGGTGGGGCCAAGGGGGCAC
>JAIEQN010000220.1 GCA_019747685.1 Gemmataceae bacterium | reverse complement strand
CCCGGACCTCGGCCGGGAGCTGGGCCCACGGCGTCCCCCGCCGGGCCAGGGCGTCGACCGCCCCGGCCGCGGCCGCGAGCTGCCACGGCCGGAACGCCCCGCCGTCGGACTTCGTCGCCGTCTTCAGCAGTTCGGGGAGTGATGTCCCGTTGTCAATCCCGGCGGCCGACGCCAGCAGCCCGCGGACCAGCGCCGGCGGCGGGCCATCCCCCCCCGCCGCCCCGAACACCGCCGCGGCGAACGCCGGCAGGCTTTTCCCGGTCAGGCTGCTCAGTGCCGCGGCCGTCAGGTATGGGTCGTCCCCGGCGAGGGCGATCTTCGCCAGCGCCGCCCCGGCCCGGTCCCCCTCCCACCCGCCGAGCACGACCGCGACCTCCCGCCGGACGTGCGGGTCGGGGTCGTCGGCGAGCCGCAGGAAGGCCCGGTAGACGGACGGGTTGCCCATCGGGTAGTGAGGGGCGATCCGGACCGCGTGCCGGCGGACGACCGGTTCGGCATCGCCGAGGGCAGCCGCGAGCGGGGCCGGGTAAAGCCGGCCGAGTTGATCGAGGGTGCAGAGGGCGTGCAGTCGGGCGAGGGTGTTCTTCCCCTCCCGCAGCAGCTTTTCCAACGGCTCGCGGGCGGCTAGGTCGTTCTGCCAGACGAGCAGCATCGTGGCCATGTCCCGCTGCCAGCCGTTGGGGCTGTCGAGGGCGGCCACCAGCCCGGCCGTGTCGAGCCTGTCGAGCCGCGGCCACGCCCGTAACGGGTTGTCGTCGGCCCGGACGCGGTAGATGCGGCCGAGGCCGGCCCCGGCCCGCACGTCGATCCTGGCCAGGTCCGCGGGGGGAATCCACCGCGGGTGTTCGATCAGGAACCGGTACATGTCGGCGACGTAGAGGCCGCCGTCCGGGCCGGTCAGCACCTGCACCGGCCGGAACCACGGGTCGGTGGACGCCAGGAACTCGCGGTCCCGTTCGTCGTCGGGCCGGACGGCCGAGAACGTCGTTCCCTTCGGCACCAGCTTCCGCCGGTGGACGAGCAGGTTCACCGGCTCGCAGGTGAACACGTCGCCGGCGAACTCCTTCCCGAGCAACTCATCACGATAAATGCCGAGGCCGCAGGCGGCCGTCACACTCCCCGGCGGGCCGGACAGGGCGAACCGCTGGGCGTCGGCCTTCAGCGGGAACAGCCGGGTCGGCTCGGCCGCGATGCGGACCACCGGGTTCGGGTAGGCGACGTGCGGGTTCCGCCGCAGATGGTGATCCTCGAGGACGTAGTGCAGGGCCAGCGTGCTGTTGTCGCACCCGAACCAGTCGCCGGCGTCGTTGCGGACCCGCCCTTGTTGCGTCCGGCCGGTGGCCGGCTCCAGCTCGCCGGTGTCCGGCTTGATGCGGAAGTCGCGGTCGCCCAGATCGACCGTTTTGCCGGTCTTGTGGCAGACGATTCTGCCGCCGAACAGCCCGCACGACCCGTACACCCAGCCGTCCAGGCCGTACTGGAGGCCGTTCACCCGGCCCTGGTAGTTCTCGGTGCCGAAGCCGCCGTACAGCTTCTTCACCACGTCGGCCTTGCCGTCGCCGTCGGTGTCCTCGGCGTACAGGACGTCCGGGGCCGCGCAGATCAGCACGCCCTTCCGCCAGGGTAACACGCCGGTCGGGAAGGGGAGGCCGTCGAGGAAGACGGCCGAGCGGTCCGGGAACCCGTCGCCGTCCCGGTCCTCCAAGTACACGATCCGGCCGCCCGGGTCGAACTTCCCCGTCCGGCCGGAGGGGTAGTCGGCCATCTCGGCGACCCACAGCTTGCCGTCCGGGCCGAACGCCAGGGCCACCGGGTCGGCGACCAGCGGCTCGGCGGCGACCAACTCCACCCGCAGCCCGGGCTTGGTCTGAATCCGGGCCAGCGACTGGTGCGGCGACAGCGGCCGGGTCCCGCCGGTCTTGTCCGGGTCGTGCTTCGGGCCGAACGTCGGGCCGAGTTGCTTCTTGACCGCGTCGATGATCGGCTGCTCCAGGCCCGGCTTGAACGCGGCGGGGATGTCGTAGTAGATCATCGCCCCGCCGCCCTCGTAGCCCCCTTCCTTCAGCACCCGCTCGCTCGGGATGTAGCACGGGGCGTTGTCGGCGTAGGCCGTCACCCACAGCCGCCGGCCGTCCAACTCCTTCTTCAGCCGCAGCGAGTAATCCACCACGACTTCGCCCGGCAGGAAGGCCATCGCCAGCCGGTCGCCGAACGCCCACGTCTGGATGGGGTACGGGATGCCCGTCGGCAGCTTCTCGCCGCGGTCGAGCCTGGCCAGCGTCACCCGGGCGTGGTGGCCGATGGCGTCCTGCCGCTTGGCCTTCTCCTCCCACCCGGCCCGGTCCGGCAGGTCGGCCAGCGGCAAGTCCAACGTCGTCACCTTCGCCACGATCGGCCCGACGAGCGGGGGGAGGGCGTTCCGCGACAGCCGCAGGACCTCGGCGGCGACCTCCCGCCCGTACCCGGCCGGCACGTCCGGCTTCGACCCCTCGGCCCGGGCGGCCGGGTTCTGGTCGGCCCCGCAGCCGATACCGACCAGGCAGACGGTCCCGGGGAACTGGTCCTCGACCGCCCGGGCGGCGAACCCGGCCCAGTCCCCGCCGACCAGGTTGTCCGACCGGCAGACGCAGTGACAGGCGTAATTCAGATAAACCGCGCGGACCTTGCCCTGTTCGTCCTTCACGAACAGCACCGGCAGGTCGTGGTCGGTCGGGCCGCCGGGGGTGCGGCGGTTGATGGCGAACTTCGCCGTGCCGACGGCCCATTCCAGCCGGGCCGGCTTCAGGTCTTTCAACGCCGCCAGGGCCGCGGCTTCGAGCTTGTCCAGGAATACCGGCGTGTACCGGTCGATGTTCTTCTGGTGTTCGGGCGGGATCGGCACCCCGAAGAGGGTGGGGTTCGCCCCGGAGACCATCGGCCCGGTGTGGGTGTGGGTGGCGGTGATCGCCAGCCGCCCGGGCTTCAGCCCGGCCTTCTGGGCCAGCCGGCGGCCCAGCTCGGCGTAGTGTTCGGCGGTGATGCCGAGCACGTCCACGGCCATCAAGACGGCCGGGCCGTTGGCCCCGTCGTCGATCGCCAGGGCCTTGGCGTGGATCGTCTGGTAGACGCCCTCGGATTCGGCCCGACGGCCGCCGAACCCGTTGAGCCGGATCGGGTGGGCGGGGGTGATGTCGGCGGCGCCGACGCCGACCTTGTACGGCGGCGGGTCGGCGGCCGGGGCGGGGGACGCGGCGAGCAGGACGAGCCAGCCGGCGAGCAGGCGGCGCATGGGGAGGTCTCCGGGGCAGGGCCGATTATCGCCCGCCGCGGGACCGTTGCCAACACCCGATCCACCCGGGAGCGGACCCGGGCCGTTGGCCTGGGTCGGTTATTGTCGCCCCAGCCGCCCGACGGCCGCCCGGGCTTCGTCCGTCAGGCGTGCCCCCGGTGCCCCGGCGGCCAGGCCGTCCAGTACCCGCCGGGCCTCGGCCGACCCGACCCGCTCCAACACCTCGACGGCCCGCACCGCCCTCAGCCGGTCACCGGCGAGCGGGTGGCCGGGGTCGGTCCGCTCCAGGACCGCACCCAGCCGCCGCCGGACCTCCGGCCCGGCCCCGGCCACCGCCGCACGCAGTTCGACCCGGGCCGTGTCCGCCACCGCCTCGACCGACTTCTCGGCCGCCTCCCGGTCGGCAAAGTCCGGCCCGCCGAGCCGGTCGATCAGGTCCGCCACCGCTTTCGGGCCCGGAGCCGGCACCGGGCTAACCCCGGC
>JAIEQN010000093.1 GCA_019747685.1 Gemmataceae bacterium | reverse complement strand
CCGGCCCGGGTCTGCGGCCGCCTCAGCACATTTCCACCCCCGGCCGAAGTCGGCCGGGTTTTCTCGCCGCCGAGGGCCATTCGCCCGCCCGTCGGGGTTGTGCCGCCCCGGTCCCGGTCGCATGGTTGGGTGCCGCTACTCGCCCACCCGCCCGGACCCGCCGATGCGCGCCAGCCCCGTCGAAGTCGCCCGCGGACCCGCCCCGTCCAGCCACGACACCTTCGACGCCACCGAGGTCGAGGTCTCCCCGGCCTACTCCCTCCTGTCCTGGCTACTGGACAGCCAACTCGTCCTACCCGAGGAATGGGACGAGGTGCCGGCCGGCGAGCGGGACGAGCTGGCCCGGCTGACCGGGGTGGACGCCCTGATCGCCCGGCTGGCCCACCGCCACCTGCTCACCCCGTTCCAGGCCGACGCCGTCCGGGACGGGAACGCCGGCGACCTGGTCCTCGGCCACTACCGGCTGCTCGACGTGCTCGGCCAGGGCGGGATGGGCACCGTCTACCGGGCCGAACACCTCCAGCTCCGCCGCCAGGTCGCCCTGAAGGTGATGGCCCGGGCGGTCGAGGGGAACCAGCGGCTCCTGAACCGGTTCTACGCCGAGGCCCGGGCCGTCGCCCGGCTCCAGCACCCGAACATCGTCACCTGCTTCGACGCCGGGCGGGTGCTGCGGAGCGGCCCCGGCGGGGCGGCCCGCGACTACTTCGTGATGGAGTTCATCCCCGGCCAGGACCTGTACGCCCACGTCCGGGAAAAGGGGCCGCTGTCCCCGCACCGGGCCTGCGACCTGTTCCGGCAAGTCGCCGACGCCCTGGCCGAGGCCCACCGGCACGGCCTCGTCCACCGCGACCTGAAGCCGGCCAACATCCTCGTCACCCCCGACTGGCAGGCGAAGGTCCTCGACTTCGGGCTGGCCCGGCTGCCGAACCGCAACGTCACCGAGGCCGGGACGCTCCTGGGCACCGTGGGCTACATGGCCCCGGAACAGGCCCGGGACCCGCACGGGGTCGACGCCCGGGCCGACCTGTGGAGCCTCGGGGCCACCCTGTACTGGGCCCTGACCGGCCGCGAGCCGTACCCCGAGACCGGCAACCCGGTCCGCGACCTGCACCGCCGGTTCAGTACCACCCCGGACCCGGTCCGGCAGGTCCGGCCGGAGGTGCCCGCCGAGGTCAGCGACCTGGTCGCCCGGCTGATGGAAACGGACCCCGACCAACGCTTCCCTTCGGCCCGGACGTGTTCGTCCGCCCTGGCCGGGTTCACCCTCTGGCTGCCGTCGGTGACGATCGCCGCGGAAGACATCCGCCAGCCCGGGACCAAGGAGCGGGTGCTGGTGGTGGACGACGAGCCGAGCCTGCGGCGGTGGATGACGGTGCTGCTCAAGGGCCAGTACGAGGTCCGCGAAGCCGAGGATGCGGAGGGGGCGTTGGCCGACCTGGCCAAGAACCCGCCGGATGTCGTGGTGGCCGACGTGAACCTGCCCGGCCTCAGCGGCACCGAGCTGGTCGAGAAGATTCGCCAGGCGATCCCCGACCCGGACCGGGTGAAAATCCTGCTCGTCTCCGGTGCCCTGCCGACCGAGGCCCTGGGCGGGCTGGCCGTCTCCGGGGCCGACGACTTCCTGTCCAAGCCGTTCTCCTCGTCCGACTTCCTGTCCCGGGTTCGGTCACTGTTGTTGCGGCGGAACTCCCGCGGCTCCGCGTCGTCGGCCGGCACCATCCGGCTGTCCGGGGCGCTGGGCCACCCGCCCGAGCGGACCGCCGCCGGGCCGAAGCCGTCGGCCTCGGCCGAGGCCCTGTCGTACACCATCTCGCGCCTCTTGGTCGAAACCAACCTGGTGTCCGAGGGGCACTGGGGGCGGGTGACGAAGTACGTCCGGGCCGTCTGCGGGGCGGCCCCGGACGCCGGGGAGTACACCCGGCTGAAGGACCCGGCGTACCTCGACCTGCTGGCGGCCGTCGCCCCGATCTACGACGTGGGGCTGCTGGCCGTGCCGCGGAACGTACTGATGAAGCCGGACAAGCTCGACCCGGACGAGCGGAGCGTGGTGCAGACGCACACCACCGCCGGGGCCGAGGTGCTGTTGACGGTGGCCGGGAAGTTCGGGGCCGACGTGCCCAGCCTGGGGCTGGCCGCCGAGGTCGCCCGTGGGCACCACGAGCGGTGGGACGGCACCGGCTACCCGGACCTCCTCTCGGGTACGGAAATCCCGCTGTCGGCCCGGGTGGTGGCCGTCGCGGCGGTGTACGAGGCCCTGCGGAGCCGCCGGCCGCACCGCCCGCCGCTGTCCCACGCCCGGGCGGTGAAGATGATTACCACCGAATGCCCGGGCCAGTTCGACCCGGCCGTCCTGGCGGCGTTCGCGGCCGCCGCCCCCCGGTTCGACCACATCCACCAGGGCGGGTGACGGCCGGCTCTGATTGGTTTGGTTCGGCAGTACGCACACCCCGCGGCCGAACCAATAAACTTCGTCGGACCGACATCGGTTACGGTGAGCCGGCCGGCATTTCCGTCCGGCCGAGACATTTTCCTTTACGGCCGGCCCTCAACGGCTTACCGTGTGGGTGGTGCGTGTGGGCGTCGCACGCCCTTCGGGCCGTCGGCGGCGGGCGCCGGTCAGATCAAACCCCGCCGGGCGGCCCCGCCTCTCGCCCGACGGAGATGCTCATGAACGGTTGGACGCTCCCCCGGCGGGTCGCCCTGGCGGCGGCGGTCGTGGTCCCCCCGGCCGTGGTGTTCGCCGGCGGGGCCGGCGGGGCCGGCCGGGCCGAGGAGTCGGCGGCCGCCAAGGCGCTCAAGGACGACCCGGGCCTGAAGGCCGAGCTGGAGAAGTCGGAGCGGTTCAAGAAGATGGAGGCCAAGCTGCCCCAGGCCGACATCGGCGGGAAGAGGTACTTCTTCGTCGAGGGCGACCTGCGGCTGGACCGGGACCAGTTGCTGTTCTACGCCGGCGAGTTCGACGCCCAGGCCGAGCGGTACAAGCTGGCCAAGGGGGGCGGGGCCGGGGTCCCGTTGACCACCGGGCTGATCGCCAACCTGAACACCGACGGGGCGATCGTCCGCTGGAACCCCGGGGCGACCCTGACCTACTGCGTCCTGCGGAACACCTTCCCGACCCAGGCCGAGTACGACGCGGTGGTGGCCAACACGAAGGCGGCCGGGGCCGCCTGGTCGGCGGTCTGCAACATCAACTTCAAGCACGACCCGGCCCAGGACAACGGGGCGGCCGCGGCCGCCCCGCCGGCCGGGTACGACTTCACCGTCCGCAAGGCGAACCTGGCCCCGGGGGTGATCGCCTCGGCGTTCTTCCCGGACTGGCCGGTGGCCGAGCGGCACCTGCTGATCGGGGCCCCGTACGCGACCACCCCGTTCAACAAGGTCGGGGTGCTGCGGCACGAGCTGGGCCACGTCCTGTGCTTCCGCCACGAGCACATCTCGTCCCAGGCCCCGGCGGTGTGCAAGACGACCGAGGGGTTCACCTTCGCCTACGCCCTGACCAACTACGACCCGCGGTCGGTGATGCACTACTTCTGCGGGGACGGCAGCGCCCACGACCAGGCCCGGATGAACATGGAGATCACCCCGTCCGACGGGGCCGGGGCCCGGGTGGTGTACCCGTTCCCGGCCCCGCCGACGCCGGCCGGGGCGGCCAGCGCCGCCCCGGACCCGCTGGCGCTGCCGGCGAGCAAGTTCAAGAACGTCGCGGCCGCCCGGTAGCCCCGGCCCGGGCCGGGGCTACCGGGCTGGC
>JAIEQN010000811.1 GCA_019747685.1 Gemmataceae bacterium | reverse complement strand
GCTCTTCCGATCTCGAGTCCGCCGGCCGTTCGGTTCCCCCGCCGCCGGTCCCGCCGGCGCCGGGCGACGAACCCCGCCCGCGGCGGTGGCCGGCCGTCGCCGGCGTCGTCGTGGCGGCCCTGGCCCTGGTGGCGTTCGGGGCGGTCGCCTACCGGGCCGGGGTCCGGGACGCGACCCCGCCACCCGCCGAAGTCGGATCGATTGACCCGGCGGCCGCACCTCCCGGGGTAAGCGCCCCCGGTTCACCCCTTCCCGAATCGCCGTCGCACCTCGACCTCGTCTACCGGACCGGGTCGGCCCGGCTGGACGACGGCCCGGCCGAGGTGACGGCCCTGGCCCTCTCCCCGATCGACGGGTCGGTGCTGGTCGGGTACGCCGACGGCTCGTGCCGGGTCTGGTCGCTCGACCAGCCGGCGTTCGAGGCCCCGCGGCCCGGGCCGCGGGCCGACGGGCCGGTCCGCCGGATCACCCTCGACCCGGCCGGCCGGGTCGTTTACCTCCACACCGACCGGGGGCTGACGGCCGCCGCCCTGCGGAACCCGCCGCGGCACCCGGTCGTCCTGCCGGGCGACCCGGCGGCCGTCTTCTTCGAGCCGGACCGGGACCGGTTCGCGGCCGTCCACGACGGCCGGGTCCGGGTCCGGTATCTGCCGCTCGGGCTGATCGCCGCCCCGCCCCCGGCCCGGGCGGTCGGCGGGTTCGTCCGGTCCGCCCCCCAGGACGAGGTGATTCCGCTCGGGGTGCCGCCGGCCCCGGCCCCGCTGCCGGGGAGGCCGACGTTCCTGGCCTGGCACCCGGCCGGGCGGGTCCTGTGCGGGATGCCGGACGGGACCATCCGGACCTGGAACGGGGCCGGCCCACAATCGACGGTGGTGAGCCGCGAACACCGGGCGGCGGTCCGGGCGTGGGCGTCGGCCCGCGGCGACCTGGCCACCGGGGACGACGCCGGGGTGGTGGGCTACTGGCCGAACAAGTCCGCCTTCCCGATCCCGTTCCGGGCGGCCGACGCCCCGGTCCGCCACCTCGCCTTCGCCCCGTGTTCGGGCGACCTGCTGGTCGTCGACGCGGCCGGCGGGGTGGCCGTCTGGGACCCGGCGGGCGGGGTCAAGCGGTGGGGGCTGCGGCGGCCGGGACCGGTCGCGGCGGCCGCCTTCGGCCCGGCCGACGACGTGGTCCTGCTCGCCGACGGCCGGGCCGTCGAGGTGGTCTGGCTGGCGCGGCCTTAACGGGCGGCCGATCCGCCCACCCGCCCCAGGGCCGGCGGCTTCCGGAGACGCCGCCTCGCACTCGCGGTGAAGATGAACGCGAGCACGAGCGGTAAGGCGTAGGCGGACGTCCGGTCCATCCGGCCGAACCCCAGCCACTCGGACAGGTCGTAGGCGAATCGCACGCCGGTGAACACCGCACAGTAGCATAGGAGGGCGAACCGCCAGGGCTCGCGGCGGACGAGTGCGATCCACCAGTAGTCCGATCGGGTCGGTTTCACGGCTCGCCCCTCTGCGCCGCAACCACTACTTCCCGGCGTCGTCGAGTAGCCGGCGGAGCGGCCCGACCCCGACCGCCGGGTCGAACGGGGCGTCGAACGACGCCCACTCCCCGTCCCCGCCGGCCGAGGTTCCCTCCCCGGTCGCCCTCGACCGGAAGTCGGCCCGCAGCCGCGCGGCCGCGTCGGCGTCGGCGGCCCGGACGGCCAGCCGCACCCGGGGCGACTCGCCCAGGCTCAGCCCGGCGACGGCAGCCCGGCCCTTCCCCAGAATCGGCAGCCACCGCCCGACCGCCACCCGGACGGCCGGCTTGTCGGCCCACCGGGCCGAGTCGGTGGCGACCCACGCCGCGGCGTCCGCCGACACCTTCTCGGCGATCGCCTCCCGCAACCCGGGGGCCAGCTCCCGCCCGCCGGCCGCCTCGGCGTCCCGGTCGGCCAGGGCGAACACCCAGTCGGTGGCCGACGCCCGGGCCAGGGCCAGCGGCAGCCCGGCGAACTCGGCCGCGTACCGGGCGTCCCGCCCCGGCCCGGTCCGCCGGGCCTTCAGCGCCTTGAGGAACTCGTCCTCGTCGGCCGGCGGCCGGCGGAGGACGACGACCACGGCGAACCGCAGCTCCCCGCCGCCGGCGTCCGGGACGGCCACCCCGCCGGCGACGTGGTCGATCTGCCCGAGGGTCACGCCCGCCTTGCCCAGTGCCCCGAGGGTGTCGGCCGGAACGCCGGCCCTGGTCAGGATGTCGACGGGGTCCTTACCGGTCCGGGCGGCGTACTCCAGGACCGGCCCGGGGCGGACGGCGAACGCCACGTTCGTGCCGGGCGGGAGGTAGCCGAGGCCGCGGAGGGACAGCGGCGGGACGGCCGCCGCGTCCGGCGGCGGGTCGCCGTCGGGGGTCGGAGGGCGGCCGCGGGAGAGGTAGACGCCGAGGCCGGCCGCCAGGACCAGGACGAGTGCGGCGGCGAAGAGGGCGGCCCGGCGGGCCGGGAGACCCGCCGGCGGGGGGGCGAGGGCCGGGAGCGGAAGGCCGGGTGCCGACGGGCCGCGGGCGTCCGCCCCCGGAGTCGGGCCGTCGTCCGGGGCGGGCCGGACCGGGAACCGCTCCCCGCACCGGGGGCAGTCGGCCCGGCCGGACGGCGGCACCTCGATCAGGGCGAACCCGGCGTTGCAGTACGGGCAGGAGACCCGGGCGGACATCGGCTCCCTTCCGGGCGAGCGGGGGGTGTGAAGCCCCTGTTTCTTGTGGCACCGGCATCCTGCCGGTGTGACCCGATCAGGGGGTTCACACCCCCCGCTCGCCGGGTCAGCTCGCCGCCGGCTCGAACCCGTGCTGCTTGCGGTGGTACGGGCCGTCGAAGTCGATGGTCGACTTGAACCGCTCGTGCCGGCCGTCCCCGGCGTGCGGCTTGACCTTGGCCAACAGGGCGTCCAGCTCGGCCCCCTGGTACGGCCGGAAGTTCCGGACGATCTCCAGGTCCTTCTTCAGCACCTCCATCGAGTCGATCCCGACCACCACCGTGCTGACCGCCTGGGAGAGGGCGAACCGGATGCACTCCTCGGCCGTCGCCACCTTCTCCTGGACGATCTTCCCCTTCCCCCCGCCCAGGGTCTTCATCCCGATCACCGCCGTCCCGTGCCGCTCGGCCGCCGGGATCACCTGGCGGATGAAGCTCCGGTAGTGGTGGTCGCAGACGTTCACCGGCATCTGGACGGTGTCCCACTTGTGGACCGGCAGCATCAAGAGGTGGATGTGCGGGGACTTGTGCCCGGTGAACCCGACGAACCGGACCTTGCCCTCCTTCTGCATCTTCAAGAGCTCGGCCAGCCCGCCGTGCTCGACCACCCACTCCGGGTCGTTGTCCCAGTTGATCTCGTGCATCTGGACCAGGTCGATCACGTCCGTCTGGAGCCGCCGCAGGCTGTCCTCGATCTGGGACCGGACGCCCTTGGTGTCGCGGGCGCAGACCTTGGTCATGAGCGTACACATCTTCCGCCACTTGCCGCCGTCGGCGGCCAGGGCCTTGCCCATGATCTCTTCCGACCCGCCGTCGTGGTAATCCCAGCAGTTGTCGAAGAAGTTGATGCCCTCGTCGAGGGCGGCGTGCATGATCTTGACCGCCTCGGCCTTGTCCTTCACGTCCCCGATGTGCCACCCGCCGAGGCAGAGGATCGAGACGTTCAGCCCGGTCCGGCCGAGCGGCCGGGTGGGCAGCCCGGTGCCCGGGGCGGCGGTGGCGGTGCCGGCCCCGAGGGCGGCCGCGGCGGT
>JAIEQN010001085.1 GCA_019747685.1 Gemmataceae bacterium | reverse complement strand
CGGGGGCCTCCCCCTGCGGCCCGCGGCGTTCGACGGGGCCGGCCCCTGGCGGGCGGGGCCGGGGGCGGGTAGACTCGGCCCATGCCGTACACCCACGCCGTCCGGGGCGAGCGGTTCACCTTCCCCGACCTCCGCGACCTGCTGGCCCGGGCCAACGAGCCGAAGGCCGGGGACGAGCTGGCCGGGGTCGCCGCCCGGTCCGAGCGGGAGCGGGTGGCCGCCAAGCTCGCCCTGGCCGACGTGCCGCTCGCGGACCTGGTGGCCAACCCCGTCATCGACCCCGTCGCCGACGACGTGTCCCGGCTGGTCCTCGACAGGTTCGACCGTGATGCCTTCGCCGGCATCCGGTCGATGACCGTCGGCGAGTTCCGCGAGTTCCTGCTGGCCGAGGCGACCACCGGCGAGGTGCTGGCCGGGCTGCACCGGGGGGTCACGCCCGAGGTGGCGGCGGCCGTCGCCAAGCTGATGGGGAACAAGGAGCTGGTCTACGCCGCGGCCAAGATTCGCGTCGTCACCCGCTGCCGGAACACCTTGGGCGGGCGGGGCGTGTTCGGCGTGCGGGTGCAGCCGAACCACCCGGCCGACGACCTCGCCGGCATCCTGGTGGCGGCCGTGGACGGGCTGAGCTACGGCTGTGGCGACGCCGTCATCGGGGTGAACCCGGCGACGGATTCGGTCGAGTCGGTCGGGGCCGTCCTCGGCGGCCTCGACCGGCTCGTTTCCGTTCTGGGCGTCCCGACCCAGCACTGCTGCCTGGCCCACGCGACGACCCAACTCGCCGCCCTGGACGCCGGCGCCCCGGTCGACCTCTTGTTCCAGTCGGTCGCCGGGACCGAGGCGGCGAACGCCAGCTTCGGGGTGACGCTCGGGCTGCTCAAGGAAGGTCGTGAGCGGGTCCTTGAGGCCCGGCGGGACCGAGATGTGGCCTGGGCCGGCGACCAGGTGATGTACTTCGAGACGGGGCAGGGCAGCGCCCTGTCGGCCGACGCCCACCACAGGGTCGACCAGCTCACGCTCGAGGCCCGGGCGCAGGCGGTGGCCCGGGCGTTCGACCCGTTCCTGGTGAACAGCGTGGTCGGGTTCATCGGCCCGGAGTACCTGGCGGACGAGCGGCAGATCGTCCGGGCCGGGCTGGAGGACCACCTCGTCGGCAAGCTGCTCGGGCTGCCGATGGGGGTGGACGTGTGCTACACCAACCACGCCGCCGCCGACGGGAACTCGGCCGACAACCTCCTGCTGCTGCTGGCCGCGGCCGGGTGCAACTACGTCATGGGCGTCCCGTGCGGGGACGACGTGATGCTGAACTACCAGAGCACCAGCTACCACGACGCGGCCCTGGTCCGGGACCTGTTCGGGCTGCGGCCGGCCCCGGAGTTCGCCGCCTGGCTGGAGGACCGGGGCGTCTTCCGCGGCGGCCGGCTGGCCCCGGCCGGCCCGCCGCCCCTGCGCGGGGGGCTGCACGGGGTCCGCCCGTGGGGTGGGCGGAGGCCCCCCGCAGGGGGGCCGAGGCCCACCCTACGGGAGGACCCGCCATGCCCGACCCCGCCGACGATGTCCGCACCCTGCACAAGCTCGGGTACGCCCAGGAACTGGCCCGGGGCCTCGGCGGGTTCTCGAACTTCGCCCTGTCGCTGTCGATCATCTGCGTCCTGGCCGGCGGGCTGACCTCGTTCCACGTCGGCTACTGCTCCGTCGGCGGGGCGGCGATCGGCGTCGGCTGGCCGGCCATGTGCCTCTTGTCGCTCTGCGTGGCCGCGACGATGGGCCAAGTGGCGTCGGCCTACCCGACGGCCGGCGGGCTGTACCACTGGGCGGCCATCCTCGGCGGCCGCGGGTGGGGGTGGGCGACGGCCTGGTTCAACCTGGCCGGCCTCGTCACCGTCCTGGCGGCGATCAACGTTGGGACGTACCGGTTCGCCGCCGGGGCGTTCCGCTTCCCGACCGACGATCCGGTCCAACAGTTCCTCGTGGTCGCCCTCGTGACCGCCTCGCAGGCCGGGCTGAACCACCTCGGCATCCGCGTCACCCGGGTGCTGACCGACCTGAGCGGGTGGTGGATTCTCGCCTTCTCCGCCGCCCTGACGGCCGCGCTGCTCCTCTTCGCCCCGGCGCTCGACCCGGGCCGCCTGGTGACGTTCAGCAACTACAGCGGCCTCCCGGCCGACGCCCCGGTGTGGCCGCGGACGGAATCGCTCCTCTGGTTGTTCGCCCTCGGGCTGCTCCTGCCGGCGTACACCATCACCGGGTTCGACGCCTCGGCCCACGCCGCCGAGGAAACCGTCGGGGCGGCGGTGAACGTCCCCCGCGGGATCGTCCGGTCGGTGCTGGTGTCCAGCCTGTCCGGGTGGGTGATGCTGGCCGCGGTGGTGCTGGCCATGCCCGACCCGGACGCCGCGGCCGAGGCCGGCGAGGGGGCGTTCTTCCTCACCCTGTTCGGGGTGATGCCGCGGCCGGTGGCCCTGGCCCTGTGCGGCGGGGCGGTGGTCGCCCAGTACCTGTGCGGGCTGGCCACGGTCACGTCGGCCTCCCGGATGGCGTTCGCCTTCGCCCGGGACGGCGGGCTGCCGGCGTCGCGGCTGGTCCGCCGGGTGTCGCCCCGGTTCCGCACCCCGGCCGTGGCCATCTGGCTGGTCTCGGTCGCCGCGGTCGGGTTCACCGCCTATTCGCCGGTGTACGCCACCATCACCGCCGTCTGCGTCATCTTCCTGTACGTCTCCTACGTCCTGCCGACGGCCATCGGGTTCGTCGCCCACGGCCGGTGGTGGACCGAGTTCGGGCCGTGGCAGCTCGGCTGGTCGTACAAGCCGCTGGCCGCCGTCAGCGTGCTCGGGTGCGTCGGGCTGATCGTGATCGGCGTACAGCCGCCGAACGAGCTGGCCCTGACGGTGGTGGCCGGGCTGGCCGGGGTGCTGGTCGTCGGCTGGTTCGGGTTCGCCCGGCGGACGTTCCCCGGGCCGCCGCACGGGGTGCTGACGTTCCAGCAGCGGAACGCCATCCGGGCGGCCGAGGCGGCCGTCCACGAGCCGCCGGCCGGGAAGGACCTGTGATGAGTGACACCGGGCTGACACCGGCCGACGGGATGCCGGAGGCGGTCCGCCGGGCCCTGGGGCGGACCCCGGCCCGGGTGGCGGTCGGGCGGGCCGGCCCCGGCTACCGGACGGCCACCGCCCTCAAGCTCTGGGAGGACCACGCCGCCGCCCGGGACGCGGTCCGGGCCGAGTTGGACCTGCCGGCCGCGTTCGGGGACGGGCTGTTCTGGACGCAGACGAAAGCCCGGTCGAAGGACGAGTACCTGTTGCGGCCCGACCTCGGCCGGAGGCTCGACGACGAGTCGCGGGAACGGATCGTGGCCGAATGCCCGGCCGGCGTAGACCTCCAGGTCGTGATCGGCGACGGGTTGTCGGCCGCGGCGGTGGCGGCCCACGCCCCGGCCGTCCTCGACGGCCTGCGGGCCGAGGCGAACGCCCGCGGCTGGCGGTTCGGCCGGCCGTTCGCCGTCCGGTACTGCCGGGTCGGCGTGCTGAACGACGTGGGCGAACTCTTGGACCCGGCCGTCGTCGTGCTCTTGATCGGCGAGCGGCCCGGGCTGGCGACGGCCGAGAGCCTGTCCGCTTACCTGGCGTACCGGCCGCGGCCGGGCCACACCGACGCCGACCGCAACCTGATCTCGAACATCCACCCGCGGGGCGTGCCCCCGGCCGAGGCCGGCCCGCGGGTCGCCCGGTACGCGGCCC
>JAIEQN010000878.1 GCA_019747685.1 Gemmataceae bacterium | reverse complement strand
TCGGGGCACCAGCGGACGACCAGGAGCGACGCGAACCCGTCCGGGATGCCGAGGGCCGTGAACCGGGCGTTCACCCGCCGCACCACCCGCCCCGGGTCGGGGTCTACCTCCGCCGCGTCCAGGACCAGCACCTTGAGGACGGCCGCCATCATCGCGGCCGGCACCCCGTGCCCGACCACGTCGGCCACGCACACCAGCACCGACCCGTCGGGGAGCGGGAGGGCGTCGTAGAAGTCCCCGGCCACCCCGTCGGCCGGGTGGTGGACGGCGGCGATGGTGACGCCCGGCACCGCCCGGCCCGGCTTCGGCAGCAGGTTCTCCTGCACCCGCCGGGCGTGGGCGATGGCCAGCCGCCGGCGGGCGTCGTCCTCGGCCAGTGCCCGGCCCATGTCGTTCACCGCGGCCGCCAGCGCGGCGAGTTCCCGGCTCTTGAACGCCCCCGCCCGTGCCCCCAACTGCCCGGCCCGGATCGCCCCGATGGTCCGCGCCAGCCGCCGTAGGGGGCGGGACACCAGCCGGTAGATGGTGACGTTGACGGCCAGCGCCAGAATCACGCCGAACGCCAGCACGGCAACGGCCCGGAGCGCGACCTGGGCGCGGACCTCGTGCCGGAGGGTGTCCAAACGCTCGGCCACGAAGACGCGGGTGCCGTCCTCGGCGTGCGTGCCCACGGCGATGACCTCGCCCCGAATCGCGCCGCGGCGGTCGGGTGCCTGCGCGGCCGCCCGCACGGCCCCGACCGTGTCGGCCGAGTCCCGCCCGTGGGCGCGGGCCTGATAGATGTGGCCGCGTGATTCGACCACGATGTGGTGGCCGGGCGAGGCGGCGTCGGTCATCCGCCCGCACACCCCGTCCACGAACTCTTGCAGCTCGCCGGCCGAGTGGTGCGCGAGGCGGGCGACGGCCTGGTGCAGGGTCATCGCCTGCTCGTCCAGGGCCGCCACCTTCTCCCGCTCCCGCTGCCGCGTCTCCCGGGCGGCGTCGAAGGCGAGGAACCCGGCCACGCCGACCAGCAACACCAGGTTGACCGCCACCGCCGTGTGGAACCCGATGCCCCGGCGGGGCAGGGCCGGCGGGTTCGGCGTGTCTTCGACCATGAGTCCGTCCTTCCGCGGGTGCGTCGCCCGTCAAACGGCCGAGCGGGTCGGGGAGGCCAAACCTCTCCGACCCGCCGCGCGATCGGCCGGCCCGTTCGCGTGTTAGTGATGGAACAGGTGGTGGGGCCGGTGGTGGCCGTAGGTGGTTCCGTAGCCGTAACCGGAGGAGTAGGGGGCGGGGACCGCGACCGGTCCGCCGTAGACGCCGACGGCGGGGGCGTAGGCCGGCCCGGCGTAGACCCCGAAGCCGAGGCCGCCCGGCTGAACGGCGTACCCGCCGTGCGAGTACTGAGCCGGCGGGGAGTAGTGAGCCGGCGTGGAGTACGCCGGCGCGTGGCCCCCGGAATAGACCGGGGCACCGTGACCCCCGCCGTGCTGGGCCGACGCCCCGCCGGCGGTGAACGCGACCGCCAGGGCCGCCAGGCAACTCGTGATGATGGCTCGCATGGGGAACTCCTTGTGGTGGGGCGGGTCGCGGTCCGTGTGAGTGACTCGCCAGCCCGTTCGCCCGGTAGTGGAACGACGCACCGCTCGCAAAATTGCGCGGCGGGTCACTTTTGGCTCAAGTCGCCGGAATACGACTTGCCGCCGGCCGCCCCGGAAACGGTTCCGCTCAGCTTCGCTTCTGCCTTGAAGACGGGGTGGCGGCCGGTGAACCGGGAGGACCGGCCCGCCGGGTCACCCACGTCCGGGGCCGGCTCCAGCCGGACCGCCGTCTCCGGGTCGGTCCTGAGGGTGAGCGTGAGCGCCCCGGCGTCGATCGGCCTGGGCTTTTTGGCCCACCGGTCGAGGACGTAAGCGGTCACCGTCCCGGCGTCCCGGTCGGGGACGACCTCGATGTGGAAGGCCCCGTCGCCCCAGTCGGCCAGCGGGCCGCCGTGCGGCCCGACCTCCGCGTGGTGGTGGTGCGGCTGCCGCTCCCACACCCAGAGCCCGACCGCGAAGGCCCCGATCAGCAGCCAGACCGCCGGCCAGAGCAACTTCCTCGCCCGCGACCGCTCGTCCGACCCGCAACACCCGCCCATGTCAATCCCCCTCGTCATGAAGTCGTCGCGCCGAGCCGAGACCGGCGTATTCCCCTCCGACGGTCTCCCGCCCGTCCCCGCGCGATCCGCCGGCGAGCCGCTTCAACGTCTCGCACACCTCGGCCAGGGACGCGAAGGGCTTGGCGAGGACTTCCCGCCCGCCGGCCTCCCGGAGTGCCGAGCGGGTTTCGGGACGAACGTCGGCCGTCATGAAGCAGCACCGGACGAGCGGGTCGATCGTCCGGAGGGCGGCGAGCACGTCCGGCCCGGTCATCCCCGGCATGTTGACGTCCAGGAGCGCGAGGTCGATCCGCCCTCCCAGGCGGCGATACGTCTCGACCGCCGCGACCCCGGAGCCGGCCGAATGCACGTCGAACCCCCGCCGGCGGAGTTCCCGCGCCAAGACCGTGCGGAGGGTGTCGTCGTCATCGACCACGAGTACGGCCGGCAGGCGGGTGGCCGTGAGACGCCCCACTGTCGCGGGGCGCGGTTGCAACGCGGTCATGCGGTCCCCCGGGTCAGCGTCGCCCTCCGGTTCCAGCGGATGCGGAGACGCTTCCGATGCGAAAGCTCTGAATGGTTGCTCGGGGCCGGCCCGGATTTCGGGCCGGACATCCTGGCGGCGACCGCGTGCCACAGCCCGACGAGCAGGGCGATCGCCGCGGCCGACAGCCAGCGTTCGAGGGTCGTCACCTTCCGCCTCCTTCCGACGTTCGGGACATGCGGTCAACGCCACGACCCGGTGTCGGGGATTGGCCGCGAATGGGGGACCGGCCCGGACCCACGAGGGACGGGCGGCATGGTGATCATTGGGAATGACGAAAATGACGGGGCGACGGCCCGGCGGCGAGGTGATTAACAGCGCAGGACGCGGCGCCCGTTGAGTCGGTCGGCGACGCACCAAAGCCCCCGGTCGTAGCCGGAGGTGCCGGCAAGGGCGGGTGCGACGGTCGGGACGAACGCGACGAACGCCCCGCCCCCGGCGGACGGTTCGAGCGTTGGGGAATGGGACTTGACCGGCCGAGCCTGGTCCGGGCGGGCCTGGGCCGCACACCCGCGTTCCCCGCACGGGCAGGCCGCCGGGGCGCGCCCCCCGGACGGCCGGTCTTCGCCGCCGACGACGCGGGCCGCCACGGGGGCGGGCGATTTCCCCGGACGGGGTTTGACGGCGTGGCAGCAGGACGGCGGGCCGCTCGAGCCGCTCCGTTCGGGGCCGGCGGTCCGGCCGGCGGAACCGGGCATGGCGCAGCAGCACGGCCACGGGCCGACGGCCGTCGCGAGCACCAGGTAAATCGCCACCGCGATCCGCACGACAAACATCCCCCGCAACGGACTTGCCAGAGGTGTACCCGCCCGCCCCGGCGAAATCAACCGGAGTTCGACCGGGCCGCTACCGACCGGCCCGCTCGGCGGCAACGACGGCCAGGTACTTGTCCGGGTCGCGCTGCACCTTGGACACGCACCCCTTACAGCAGACGAACACCGTCTGGCCCTTGACCGACACCGGGATCGGCTCGCCCATCTCCCCCAGCACGTCGCCCATCACCGGGCACGTCCGCTGCCCGCCGTACTTGGCCGCGGCCGTGGCCGGCGGCAGGGCGGCCGGCCCT
>JAIEQN010000932.1 GCA_019747685.1 Gemmataceae bacterium | reverse complement strand
CGGGGCCGGGTCGCGCCGCTGTGCGACCCGGCCCCGGGCCGCCGATCTTCGCGCCCTCCTCACGTCCGTTTCGCCCCGCCGGCCGTATCCCTAATAGTCCCGCCCCGAGCCCCACCGGTACACCGCATGCGGCCGGCCGTTGCCCTCGCCGTCCTGTTCGCCGCCCTCGTCGCCCTCGGCCTGGCCGCCGGCCTCGCCACCCGCCCCGAGCCCCCGCCGCTCGCCGGCCCCGGGCCGCGGGTCAAGCTGGCCGTGCTGGTCGTCTTCGACCAGCTCCGCGGCGACTACCTGACCCGGTGGCGGCCGCTGTTCGGCCCCGGCGGGTTCAACCGCCTGATGTCCCAGGGGGCCTCCTTCGGCCGCTGCCACTACCCCTACGGGACCACCTCCACCGGCCCCGGCCACGCCTCCGTCCTGTCCGGCACCAGCCCGGATCGGCACGGGATCGTCAACAACGAGTGGTACGAGGGCCGGGAGGTGTACTGCGGCGGGTCCGACCGGTACGAGTTGGTCCCGCCGGCCCCGAAGGCCAAGCCGGCCGAGAGCGGGAAGGACCTGACCGCCGAGGAGCAGAGCGTCGGCAACCCCGAGCGGCTCTTGAGCGAGACGGTCGCCGACGTGCTGAAGGGGGCCACCGGCGACCGGGCCAAGGTCTGGGGCCTGTCGCTGAAGGACCGGTCGGCCATCTTCCCGACCGGCCGGCGGCCCGACGGGGCGGTCTGGTTCACCGGCCGGTTCGGCACCTCGACGTACTACACGGACAAGCTCGACCGCCCGTTCCCGGCGTGGGTGACGGCGTTCAACGAGTCGAAGGCGGCCGACCGGTGGTTCGGCCGCGACTGGACCCGGTTCCGCCCGGGCCTCGACTACGCGGCCTTCAGCGGCCCGGACGACGCCCCCGGCGAAGGGACCGGCGAGAAGCAGGGCAAGACCTTTCCCCACCCGACCACCGGCGGGCTGAAGGCCCCCGGCAAGGACTACTACAAGGCCCTGGCCTACTCGCCGTTCGGGAACGACCTGCTCCTGGAGCTGGCCAAGCGGTGCGTCGTCGCCGAGCGGCTGGGCAAGGACGATGTGCCCGACCTGCTGACCGTCAGCTTCTCGTCGAACGACCTGGTCGGGCACACCTGGGGGCCGGACTCGCAGGAGGTGTTGGACGTCACCCTCCGGTCCGACGCCCTGATGGCCGACTTCCTGCGGTTCCTGGACGCCGAGGTCGGGCGGGGGAGCTACGCCCTCGGGCTGACCGCCGACCACGGCGTCTGCCCCTTGCCGGAGGCGTCCCGGCTCCGCGGCCGGGACGCCGCCCGGGTCGACCCGGCCGCCTTGCGGAAGGACGCCGAGGCCCACCTGCGGGCGGCGTTCGGCGGGGCCCCGGCCGACCCGAAGGCCGGGTCCGGGTGGATCGAGGCGATGACCTGGCCGTGGTTCTACCTCAACCCCCGGCTGCTCGACGCCACCGGCCGGAGCCGGGCGGAGGTGGCCCGGAGTTTGGCCGACTACCTGGCCGGCCGGCCGGAGGTCGAGCGGACGTTCACCCGGGACGACCTGGCCGGCGTGTTCTCCGAGGGCGACGAGGTCGGCCGGCGGTGCAAGCGGTCGTATTACCCGGCCCGGGCCGGGGACGTGCAAGTCGTGCTCCGGCCGTACGACCTGCCGTCGAAGGCCGACGGGACCGGGACCGGCCACGGCAGCCCGCACGGGTACGACGCCCACGTCCCGCTGTTGGTGTACGGCCCGGGCGTCGCCGGCGGGGACCGGGCCGAGCCGGTGACGCCGCAGGCGCTGGCGGCGGTGTTCGCACACTTCCTGGGCGTCCGTCCGCCGGCCGACGCCGACGCCCCCGTCCCGGCGACCCTCCTCAAGTAGGGTGGGCGGAGGCGGTCCCGGAGGGACCGGCAAGGCCCACGCGGGCAAACGCAACCTCCCCGCGTGGGCCTCGGCCCGCCTGCGGCGGGCCTCCGCCCACCCTACAGAAGACCCATCTTGGCCTTGACCCGGCCGCACTTCGCGGTATGGTCCCCGCCCTGAGCGGACAGTGTTGTCGGGTGCGCGACCACGGCCGGCCGAGGGGTTCGGGGGAACCCGGCCGGCGGGAGGGGGACGGCATGAACCGGGCGTGGGTTCTCGCGGTCGGGCTGGCGGCCGGGGCGGTCGGGTGCGCCGGGCCGAAGGCCGAGAAGGCCCAGAGCCGGTCCCAGGCCGGGGAGGACCCGGCCGCCGACCCGGACGCCAACGCCACCGTCGGGTCGAAGACGTACCCGGACAACATGGGGCCGGTCCACGTCAGCGGGGTCGGGCTGGTGTACGGGCTGGAGCCCGGCAGCGGCAGCCCCGCCACCCCCGGCGGGTGGCGGACGATGCTGGAAAACAGCCTGAAGAAGAACGGCTTCGGCAACCTCAAGGAACTGCTCGAACCACCGCAGAAGACGACCTCGCTCGTCCTGGTGTCGGCGATCGTCCCGCCCGGGGCCCGCAAGGACGAGCCGATCGACCTGCAAATCAGCCTGCCCGACGACAGCCGGACGAGCAGCCTGAAGGGCGGCTACCTGCACTCCTGCGAGTTGCTCGACTACGACACCACCGGCAACCTCCGGTCGGTGGCCAAGCTCGGCCGGCCGGGCGGCCCGTCCGGCGGCCTCATGACCGGCAGCGTCTGGGTCAAGACGGCCGACAAGGCGGCGGTGGTGGCCGGGGTCGAGGTCGGGCCGGACGGCCGGGCCGACCCCGAGCGGTCCGGGCTGCGGGCCGGCCGGGTGTGGGCCGGCGGCCGGGTCGTCCGCCCCCGCCCGTACCTGTTCGTGATGAAGCCCGGGGACGCCAACATCCGGACCACCGCCCAGGTGGCCGAGCGGCTGAACTCGACCTTCGGCGGCGGGGCCGACCCGTCGTCCAAGGTGGCCGAGGTCAGCCCCCAGCAGAAGCTCGTCCTGGTCCACGTCCCCTACGCCTACCGGCACAACCACACCCGGTTCCTGGTCGTCTCCCGGCTGGTGCCGATGACCCCGGCCGGGTCGGACAGCCCGTACCGGCGGGAGCTGGAGGACCAACTCCTCGACCCGGCCACCGCCGTCCGGGCGGCGGTCAAGCTGGAGGCCCTGGGCGGGGACGCCAAGCGGGCCTTGCGGGTCGGGCTGGAAAGCCCGTCCCCGTGGGTCCGGTTCGCGGCCGCCGAGTCGCTCGCGTACCTCGGCCACGCCGACGGGGCCGGGGAATTGGCCCGGCTGGCCGAGGACCACCCGGCCCTGCGGGCCCAGTGCCTGTTGGCCCTGGCCGCGACCGACGACGCCGCCACCGCCGACAAGCTGGTCGAGCTGATGGGCAGCCCGGACCCGCAGCTGCGGTACGGGGCGTTCGTCGCCCTGCGGCTGGCCGACGACCGGCACCCGGCCCTGGCCGGGCGGCAGCTCAACCACTCGCTCTGGGTCCACCGGGTCGCCCCCGGGTCGGCCGGGATGGTCCACCTGGCCACCGACCGGCGGTCCGAGGTGGTGGTGTTCGGGGACGGCGTCCGCCTCCGCGGGCCGCTCCCGCCGTTCCCGCTGGGCGACGACTATACGGCGTCCGTCCCGGACGGCGGGACCGGCGAGGTCAAGCTGACCCGGATCGTCCGCGTCAACGGCGAGCTGGAGGTGAAGGAGGTGGGCAGCCCGCCGGACCTGGCGGCCGTCCTGGCGAGCCTGGCCCGGCTCGGCGGCGGGCACCCGGAGGCGGTCGCCC
>JAIEQN010000782.1 GCA_019747685.1 Gemmataceae bacterium | reverse complement strand
GGGGAGGGGGCCGGGGGGAGGGGTCCTTCCAGCTCCCCCTGTTCCCACGGCCCCGGGGTCGGCACCCGCGGCCCGGCCGCCGGCACAGGGGCAGGTGCCGGACGTTCGGCCACCGGGATCGGGCCGGCCGCCGGTGGGCGGTACGGGTCCCGGTCCGGCAAGGGCTGGCGGGTCTCCAGCGACCCCAGCACCTGCCCGGCCCGGGCCAGCACCCCGGCCGGCACCCCGGCCAGCTTGGCCACGTGGATGCCGTAGCTCCGGTCGGCGCTGCCCGGCCCGATCCGGTGCAGGAAGACGATGTCGTGCTCGTGCTCCCGCACCTCGACGTTGTAGTTCCGCAGCCGGGGCAGGGTGGCGGCCAGTTGGGCCAGCTCGTGGTAGTGGGTGGCGAAGAGCGCCCGGCAGCCGGCCGCGTCGTGCAAGTACTCGGTGATCGCCCAGGCCAGGGAGACGCCGTCATACGTGCTCGTCCCCCGGCCGATCTCGTCCAGGATGACCAGGCTCCGCGGGGTGGCGTTGTTCAGGATGTTGGCCGCCTCGGTCATCTCGACCATGAACGTGCTCTGCCCGCGGGTCAGCTCGTCGCTCGCCCCGACCCGGGTGAAGATGCGGTCGGTGAGGCCGACGGTGGCCGCCTTCGCCGGCACGAAGCTGCCGACGTGGGCCAGGAGCGTGAGTAACGCCACCTGCCGGATGAAGGTCGACTTCCCGCTCATGTTCGGGCCGGTGATGAGCCAGAACATCCCTTCTTCGTCACCGAACCGGGCGTCGTTCGGGACGAACGTCCCGGGCGGCAGCAACTGATCCAGCACCGGGTGCCGGCCGTCCCGGATGTCGAGGGTCGGCTCGTCCACCAGCACCGGCCGGACGTAATTCCGGGCGGCCGCGAGTTCCGCGAGCGACCCGAGGAAGTCGACGGCCGCGAGTACGTCCGCGGTGTTGAGCAGCCGGTGGGTCTGGGCCGCCACCTGGTCCCGGAGCGTCAGGAACAACTGGAGTTCGAGGGCCTGGCTCTTCTCCTGGGCCGACAGGACCTTCTCCTCGTACTCCCGGAGTTCCGTCGTGAAGTACCGCATCGCGTTCTTCAGCGTCTTGCGGTGCTTGTAGTTCTCCGGCACCCGGTTCAGGTTCGGGTTGGTCACCTCCAGGTAGTAGCCGTCGATCTCGTTGAACCCGACCTTCAGGCTCGCGATGCCCGTCCGGGTGATCTCCTGGGCCTGATACCGGGCCATCCACGACTTCCCGTCGGTCGCCAGCTTCCGCAGCTCGTCCAGCTCCGGGCTGTACCCCTCGCGGATGACGCCGCCGTCCTTCGGGGAGTACGGCGGGTCGTCGGCCAGCGCCCGGTCGAGTACTTCGCGGAGGTCGGTCATCAGCTCCAGCCGGCCTTCGAGCGATGCCAAGAGGGCCGCCTTCCGGCCGGCGAGCTTGGCCTTGAACCGCGGCAGCACCCGCAGCGTCACCGCGATCTTGGTCAGGTCCGGCGGGTTGGCCCGGGCGGTCGAGACGCGGGCGGTCAGCCGCTGGATGTCGGAACAGGTTTCGAGCAGCTCCCGGAGCTGGCCCCGCAGGGCGTGGTCGTTCACCAACTCCTCGACCGCGTCGAGCCGGGCGTCGATGGCCGTGCGGTCCGTGAGCGGGGCCAGCAAGCCGTCGTGCAGCATCCGCGCCCCCATCGGGGTGACGGTCCGGTCCAACACCGAGAGCAACGACCCGTCCCGCTGGTTGTCCCGCAGGGTGCGGGTCAGTTCCAGGCTGCGGCGGGTCACGTCGTCGAGCGTCAAGAGGGCCTCGGGCCGGTGCGGCTGGAGCCGGCGGAGGTGGGCCAGGCTGGCCCGCAGGGTTTCTTGCAGGTAGATGAGGACCGCCCCGGCGGCGACCAGGCACGGCTGGGCGTCGGCGAACCCGAAGCCCGAGAGGGTGGACACCCGGAAGTGCGTCTTCAGGGCGGCGGCCGCCGTCCCCGGGTCGAACGTCCAGTCCGGCCGGGCCGAGCGGGTGCGGGGCATCGCGCTCCCGGCCGCCTCGGTCACGGCCCCGGCCGCGGCCTCGGGGAAGATGACCTCGGCCGGGTTGAGCCGGGCGAACTCGTCGGCGAGTTTCGTGACGTGGACATCGACGGCCCCGAACGTCCCGGTCGAGAGGTCCACCCAGGCGAGGCCGAGCGCGTGCCCCTTGCCGGGTACGACGGCGACGAGGTGGTTGGGCGCCCGCGGGTCGAGCAGCCCGTCTTCCGTCACCGTGCCCGGGGTGACGACGCGGTTCACCTCCCGGTGGATGATCTTCTTCCCCGGCCCGGCCTCCTCCATCTGCTCGCAGACGGCGACCCGGTGCCCGGCCCGGAGGAAGACGCCGAGGTAGTGCTCGAGCTTGTGGACCGGGACCCCGGCCATCGGGATGACCCCGTCCCGCTTGGTGAGGGTGATGCCGAGCACCTTCGACCCGAGTTCGGCGTCCTCCTCGAACAGCTCGTAGAAGTCGCCGTTGCGGAACATCACCACCATCCCGGGGTGCTGGGCCTTGGCGTCGTGGTACTGCTGCATCATGCGGCTCATGGCGGCCCCGCGGTCGGCGTCGGTGGGTGGGAGGAAGTCTATCGGCCGGCGCGGGCCGGTGGTATGACGGCAGGCCGGGTTGACGCGGCCGCGCGGGGTCGGTATCCGGCCGGGTCAACCCGGCCGCGCGGGGCGGGCCGCGCGAAGACGGTGGGGGTGTAGCGGGGGTGGGGCGGGAAAATCCGGGAAAGCCGTCCGGATGGGCGGGTCGCCAACTTGTTTTCCGCAGACCCGGCGTTACGATTCCTTCTTAACAGCGGACCCGCCCGATCTCCCATGATCGATCCCGGGCCGCACCCGCAGAGCCGGCGGCCACCGCGACCCCGGCCCGGGCCCGAGGACCCGTGGAGGTCACACCCGGCATGTGCGAGCCCGACGCCCGCCCGCTCCCCACCCCGCCGGCCCCCGCGGCGGACAGCGGGCCCGAGGGCGACGACCCCCCGAGTCGTCCCCGGCGGCACCCGGCCTGGCAGGACGTGCCGGACCAGCAGTGGGACGACTGGCGGTGGCAGACGGCCCACGCCGTCCGGTCGGTCCGCCAGCTCCGCACCCTGCTCCCGTTCTCGCCCGACGAGCTGGAGGCGGTCGGCCGGCTGGAAGCCGAGTACAAGGTCGCCATCCCGCCGTACTACTTCTCGCTCATCGACCCGGCCGACCCGGCCGACCCGATCCGGCTTCAGTCCGTTCCCGACCCGCGGGAGGCCGAGAACCCGTCCGGCTACGAGCTCGACGACCCGCTCGAGGAGGACCGGGACTCGCCGGCCCCGGGGCTGACCCACCGCTACCCCGACCGGGCGCTGATCCTGACCACGCCGAACTGCTCGATGTACTGCCGGTACTGCACCCGCAAGCGGGCGACGCTCACCCGCGGCGGGTGGGAGGAGATTTCGGCCGACGACGAGCGGATGATCGACTACGTCCGCCGGACCGAATCCATCCGCGACGTGATCGTCTCCGGCGGCGACCCGCTGACCCTGCCGCCCGGCAAGCTCCGGTACTACCTCGACAGCCTGGCCGCCATCGACCACGTCGATGTCATCCGGGTCGGCACCCGGGTCCCCGTCACCCTGCCCCAGCGGCTCTACGACAACGAGCTGATCGACCTCCTGGCGTCGGCCGGGAAGGTCTACATCCAGACCCACTTCAACCACCC
>JAIEQN010000137.1 GCA_019747685.1 Gemmataceae bacterium | reverse complement strand
GGGAGGGCCCGCGCGCGGCCGGGCACTTCGAGATACCCGACGTTCAGCCAGAAGGCGCCTTGGGTCGAGGTCACACGATGCACCTCGGTCATCCAGCGCTGACACCAGCGGACATACTCGGTCAGCGGAAGCGGCGCCTCGTACTCCTTGCCGATGTTGTACGGCGGGCTCGTCACCGTCAGATCGACGCATCTGGCCGGCATCCGGGGTAGGGCCGCGAGACAGTCGGTGCAGTACAGGGCGTACCCGTCGCCCTCGCAGGCGGGTGGCCCTAAGAACTCCTTGATCGCGTCGAGCGTCCCGGGCGGTTGGGTCATGGCGATACTAATAGTCTTCAACCGACCCCGCCGTCAATACGAGAATGGAAACCCCGCGGCCGACCGGTCGTCGGGTTCGTTTCCTCCGGCCACCCTACCATGCCATTGTGGCCCCGGCCGACCGAACTGTGGCGGGCGGGACGCCGGCGGTCCCAGGATTCCGTCATGCCCGCGTCCGATCTGGTCGTCGCCCTGACCGGGGCCAGCGGCGCCCCCTACGGGGTCCGCCTCGTCGAGGTGTTGCTCCGGGCCGGCCGGGACGTCCACCTGACCGTCAGCCCGGCCGCCGTCGAGGTGCTGGCCACCGAGCTCGATCGCGTGGTGAAACTCCCCGAGGCCGAGTTCGACCCCGCCGCCCTCCTCGGCCCGGCCGCCGCCGGCCTCCCCCTCGACCGCCTCCACTACCACCACTACCGGAACTTCCGGGCCGGGATCGCCAGCGGCTCGTTCCTCACCGCCGGGATGGCCGTCTGCCCGTGCAGCATGGGGACCCTCGCGGCCGTCGCCCACGGCCTGTCCGAGAACCTCATCCACCGGGCCGCCGACGTTCACCTGAAGGAACGCCGCAAGCTGGTTCTCGTCCCGCGGGAAACGCCCCTCGGGCTGGCCCAACTGCGAAACATGGTCGCCGTCGCCGAGGCCGGGGCCGTCGTCCTCCCGGCCATGCCCGGGTTCTACACCCGCCCGAACTCGGTGGCCGACCTGGTCGACTTCGTCGTCGGCCGGGTCTGCGACCAACTCGGGGTCGAACACCGGCTGTTTACGAGGTGGGGGCAGGAGGCGACCGGTTGAACCGTTCAGCTCCCCGACCCGGGGCTTCACCCCGGGCTCTGTTGCGTCGGCCCTTCGGGCCTCAAAACCGGACGCGGTAGCCGGCCGGTCGGTCCGGAGGGCTGAAAGCCCGACACAACAGAGCCCGGGGTGAAGCCCCGGGTCGGAGTTACCCCGTTTACATCCGCCTCAACCGGTATTACCATACCCGAATGCGGTCGCCCTCCGTGCGGCCGGCACGTCCGCGGATTGTGGTCTAAGTTAAATTCGCCAGAATCCCTAGCGCGGCCCCGGCCTCCACCCGGAAAAGCGAGCGGCCATGCCCGTTGCCCCGCCGTCCACCGCCGACCTCCTCGACCTGGTCGCCCGGAGCGGCATCCACACCCCCGACCGGCTGGCCGAGGCCGTCCCCGACCCGGACGCCCTCCCGCCCGACCCGAAGGCCGCCGCCCGGGTCCTGATCCAGAAGGGCGTCCTCACCCGGTTCCAGGCCGAGCAACTGTTGGCTGGCCGGCACAAGGGGTTCCGGCTCGGGGCCTACGTCGTCCTCGACGGCCTCGGCCGCGGCGGGATGGGGGCCGTCTACCTGGCCGAACACACCGAGCTGCACCGCAAGGTCGCCATCAAGGTGCTGATCGTCGGCAAGGGGGACGACCAGAAGCTGGCGGCCGAGCGATTCCTGCGGGAGGCCCGGGCGGTCGCCGCCCTCGACCACCCGAACATCGTCCGCATCTTCGACGTCAGCCGGCACTTCGACATCCCGTACCTGGTGATGGAGTACGTCGAGGGCGAAACCCTCCAGCAGGTGCTCGACCGGGACGGGACGATGCCGTTCCCGGCCGCCGCCGACGCCGTCGCCCAGGCCGCGGCGGGCCTGCAACACGCCCACGAGCGGGGCTTCGTCCACCGGGACATCAAGCCCGGGAACCTGATGCGGGACCGGTCCGGGACGGTGAAAGTCCTGGACATGGGCCTGGCCCGGCTGGCCGTCGGGGACAAGGACAAGCTGACCGAACGCCTGGACGCCGGGGCGGTCGTCGGGACGGCCGACTTCATCAGCCCGGAGCAGGCCCTGAACGCCCCGGACGTGGACATCCGGGCCGACATCTACAGCCTCGGGGCGACCTTCTTCGCCCTGGTCACCGGCCGCCCGCCGTTCGCCGGGAACACCGCCCAGAAGCTCCTGCACCACCAGATCAGCCCGGCCCCGCAACTGTCCCAGGTCGACCCGTCGTTGCCGAAGGGGCTGGCCGGGGTGGCGACCCGGATGCTGGCCAAGAAGCCGGCCGACCGGTTCCAGAACCCCGCCGAGGTGATCGCCGCCCTGGCCCCGTGGCTGGGCAACAGCGCCAAGGTCCTGGCCGGGCTGTCGAAGACCAACCTCGGCCAGCGGGCCGAATTGCACGACGCCCTGGACAACCTCCGCCGGGGCAGCTCGGCCCGGCTCAACCCGCCCGGGGACGGGGCGGGGTGGGAGGTGGTCGACCCGGCGTCCCAGGACACCGCCCCGGCCGGCGGCCCGAAGACCGGCCGCACCACCCGCAAGAGGCTCGGGAAGAAGAAGCCGGCCCCCAAGCCGGCCTGGGCCAACCCCGCGGTCCTGGCGGTGGCCGGGCTCCTGCTCCTGGCGGCCGGGGTGGCCGGCGGGGTCTACCTGTTCGGCGGCGGCAAGCCGGACGACACCGCCTCCAACCGGGGGAAGGACCCGGGGTACAACCCGCCCCCGCCGTCGAACCAGAATGCCCCCCCGGCCGCCAACCGGCCGATGCGGACCGTCCTGCGGCTCGACTTCGCCGGCCAGAAGGCGTTCAAGGTCCGCGGCCCGGGCCAGCAGGTCGACACCCGGGGGCGGGACTTCAAGCTCGCCCCGTCCGCCCCGAAGGAGGGCGACGGCGACTTCCCGGCCGTGTGGCAGGGGACGCCGTACCACGTCGGCCCGGGGACCCCGGCCGAGGCCGAGTACTGGGCCGAGCAGGCCGACGGCCAGTGGGCCCTGGGGATGAAGAACCTCCGGGGGACGACGGCCATGCTCCTGTCCCCGGACGTGTACACCCCGGACGGCCGGTGCCGGGTCCGGTTCGAGTACCGGACCGAGGCCGCCGGCCCCCGGACCGGCATCTTCAAGTACAAGAAGACCGACGGGACGAACGACGCCGGGCTGCTCATCCTCAAGGACCTGGACGGGACCGGCGGGGAGTGGCGGACGGTGGACCTGGACGCCGACCTGAAGGGGTTCACCGACGGGTTCTTCGAGTGGCACAACTCGGACCCGGCCGGGGCCCTCTGGCTGCGGTCGTTCGAGGTGTCGGCCCCGCTCCCGGCCGACGCCTTCACCCCGGTCCCGATGGACGGGCTGGCGACGGCCACCTCCGGCCGGCCGCTGTTCGACTCGGAGAAGTCGAAGGACCGGTTCGTCAACTACGCCTGGGGGCCGCGGGAGGTGGCCGGGGTGCCGTTCGTCCTGACCGACCCGCGGGGCGAGGGGAAGAACGTCATCCTCTTGCGGGGGCGGATGGGCGAGCAGCCGACGGCCGCCCCGGAGCGGGTGACGATCCCGGTCGGCAAGCCGGCGGCGGCCATCCACTTCCTCGGCGGGATGGCCGGGTGGGGGTGGCC
>JAIEQN010000928.1 GCA_019747685.1 Gemmataceae bacterium | reverse complement strand
GGGGTTTTACCCCCCGCCGCACCCGGAAACGGCTGGGGGTTTTCCGGGCGGCGCGGGTGGGGGCCCCGGGGCGCCCCCCCGGGCCACACCCCGACGGGCCTCACTTCGCCGGCTTCACCTCCCACTTGTGCGGGGCCGGCTTGGCCAGCTTGTACACCTCCGCCTGGGCCGCGTCGATCGCCGCCATCCGCTTCTCCAGCTCCTTCCCCTTCCGCTCGGCGGCCACGTCCGCCAGCCAGTCCGGGGCGGCGAACATCTTCACCCCCCGGAACCGTTGGTGGACGAGCCGGTTCTTCTCGTTGATCGCCTGGAGGACCTTCGTCCCCTGGTCCCACACCGGCCCGGCCGACACGTTCCCGAGGTTCACCCCGGCGGCCAGGTCCTTCGCCGAGTACTTGCCGACCTCGACGCCGTCGATGGTGACGACGTAGTCGCCGTCCTTGAGGTCCGTCACGGTCAGGCCGTACAGGTTCAGGTCCTTGAGCTGGTTGGTGTACGGCAGCATCGGCCGCCAGTCCTTCTGCACCGGCAGCGGTAGCGACTCGTCCGCCCGGGTGAAGACGACCCCGAACGTCGCCGACTCCTTGTCGGCGACCGTGCAGCCGGTGCATACCATGTTCCCGCTCGCGGCGTTGATGGTCAGGTCGCTGACCAGGGCCGGGGCCTTCAGCCCGGTCAGGATGGCGTGAGCCATCAGGAGGCCGCCCGGCGGGGACGTGTGGAACCCGTCGTAGTACGGGACCGCCGTCTTCGCCTGCGGGTCGTCCCCCTCCATCCGCTCCTGGGCCGCCCGGGTGATCGCGTACTGGTCCACGAACGGGTCGCCGTACTTGGCCGCCAGGTCCTTGAGCGGGGCGTAGAACTCCTTCTGGGTTTCCAGGTACTGCTTGCCGTTCGACTTGTTCCGCCGGTCCACCGCGTTCGGGGACACCAGGGCGACCCGCACCCCGGCGTCCTGGGCCATCTTGAGCATGGCGTCCGTCTTCTCGACGAACACCTTCTGCCGGTCCGGGTTGAACCCGCCGTACCCGCCGTCGTTCATCCCGAAGTTGATCGTCACGGCGGTCGGCTTCTCGGCCAGGACGTGGTCCTGGAACCGGCCGGCCCCGCCGTTGGCCGTGTCCCCGCCGATCCCGGCGTTCAGGAAGGTCATCTTCCCGTCGGGGAACCGGGTGGTCAGGTACAGCTCCAGGTACGTCGAGTACTGGTACTGCTCGGTGATGCTGTCGCCGAGGAAGACGACCCGGTCCCCGGGCCGGAAGAAGAAGTCCTTCGGCGGGTCGGCGGCGAGTACATCCTGAGCTGCGGGCGTCAGCCCGCCGAGGACGAAGAGGACCGGCAGCAGGCGGCGCATGGGGCGGGGCCTCGTGCGGGAGGGGACACGAGGCGGATTGTAAGCGTCCAAGCGGCCGAATGCGAGCGGCCGTCAGTCGTAGAAGCACCGGACGACGGCCTCGCACACGGCTCGGACCTCGGCCGCCGCCTCGGCCGTGCCACCGCCGGCTGTCGCTACCACGAACGTGGTCGTCATCCCGCCCCCGGGTCCGACGCAGTTGACCATGAACGCCTGGAACGCCCGGTCGTCGGCCGGGCGGCCGCCGGCCACCGCCGCCCAACCCTCGCCGCCGGCTTCGGGCTTCAGGTTGTACCCCCGCCGCTCGGCGGCCAGCCCGGCCGCTGCCGGGAAGTGGTAGCCGAACGGGGTGTGCGGCCGGGTCTCGCGGTGCCAGTCGAGGGCCGGCAACCCCCGGTCGAGGGCGGGGTCGGGGGTGCCGGCCCGGGCGGGCCCGGGGGGGCCCGCCGGCGGCTTGCGGAGGGCCGCCGTAACGGCCGACTTCGCCCGCTCCCGGGCAGCCGCCGACCGGGTCGCCACCAGGGTGAGCCCGACCACCCCGGTGTCGGTCGGGGCGGCCAACACGACCACCCGGGTGTCGTCCGTGTAGCCACGAACCACCCCGCCCGGCTCGGCCGCGGCGTAGCGGAACCCGGGCAGGGCGGCGACGGCCGCCACCGCCCGGGCCGGGAACTCGGCGGCCGGCAGCGGGTACATCCGCCCCGACAGACCGAGGTGGTTGGTCACCAGTACCGGCGGCGGTGCGACGGCCGGCCCAGGCGCTGGGGGTGGCGGGGGCGGGAGGTCCGCGGGTGAGAGCGGCCCGGGCGGGGCCGACGGGGTCAGGGCGGCGGCCAGCACCAGCGGGACGAACACGGGCGGCCCTCCGTGGCCGGGCGAGGCGGTGGTCTTGGTGGGCGGGGAGAGAGCCCCGTTCTTGCCCTCTCCCCTTGAGGGAGAGGGTGGCACCCTGCGAAGCAGGTGTTGACGGGTGAGGGGAACATCACGGCGGCGCGTCCCCTCACCCCGCCTCGCTGGGCGAGGCGACCCTCTCCCTCAAGGGGAGAGGGTTGGAAGCCGCACGTGGCCCCCCGCCCGCCGGTGGGGGGCTACACCTTCCGGAACGGCGTCGTCAGCTCGAACGTCCCGTCCGGCAGCGGCACCCGGACATAGTCCGAGAACAGGCTCGGGCTTTCCTTGACCAACACGTCGAGCAGCTTGCCGGCCAAGACGCGGATTTCCGGCTCGGCCCCGGCCGCCCCGCGGGACTCCAGGAAGTGCCGCAACGCCCGGGCGTTGGCCGTCACGAAAATCTTCGTCTCGGTGGCGTTCGGCAGGACGCTCCGGGCCGCCTGCCGGGCGGCCTTCCGCCGGCTCGTCCGGTCGGCCCCGGCCATCGCCCCGGCCAGCTTGGCGTTCAACCGGTCCGCGAGCCGGACGTAGCTGTCGTGGGCGTGGCGGACGGCCTCCAGCCAGAGGGCGTGCAGGTCCGGGTCGGCGGCGATCACCGCCGGCTCGACGTACTCGGCCACCGACTCGTCCACATACCGCTGCGAGAGTTGGCTGTACCCGAACCCGGACCGGTGCCGGACGAGTTCGTGGGTCAGGCTGCGGGACACGCCGGTAAAGAGGAAGTTCCAGACGGCGTGTTCGAGGACCGACCCGTGGCCGACCTCCTTGATGTGGTGCAGGTACGCCGAGTTCCCGCCCGGCCGGGGCTTGGCGAAGGACATGTAGCAGACCCGGCCGGCCGTTTCGCTCAACACCTCGGCGGCGATCTCGCTGTCGCTCTCCCAACTGACCCCGTGGTCGGCCAGGAAGCGGTCGAGTTCGGCCGCCTCGACCGTCTGCCGGCCGAGCAGGTAGATTTCCGGCTCGGTGATGACCCGGATGTCGGTCCCGGGGGTCGCTTCCACGGTCGCCATGCCTCCGCCCTCGGGCCCAGCTAGTTTAGCCGGGGCGAATACCATGCCCGGTCTGCCGGGTCTAGCCCGAACAAATCCGGGACGCGCCGGGCCGTCCCGGGGCAATACCCTTCGACCGCACGGAGGCGACTGCCGATGCCCCGCACCCTCCTCCCGGCCGTCGGCCGGCTGCTGGCCGACGGCCGGCCGGACCCCGCCCTCGTCGCCGACTTCCTCCGGGACGCCGACCAGGGGGCGTTCGCCGAACTCGTCCGCCGGCACGGGCCGTTGGTGCTCGGCGTCTGCCGGCGGATGCTCGGGCACGCGGCCGACGCCGACGATGCCTTCCAGGCGACCTTCCTCGTCCTGGTCCGCCGCGCCCGGCGGGTGGCCTGGCGGGGGTCGCTCGGGCCGTGGCTGTACGGGGTGGCGGTCCGGGTCGCCCGGAAGGCCCGGGCGGCCC
>JAIEQN010001070.1 GCA_019747685.1 Gemmataceae bacterium | reverse complement strand
CCGGGTCGACCCCGGCCAGGGACAGGCCGGCCCGGCCGAGCTGGAGGGCCGCCCCGGGGCGAAGGGCCCGGCGGGTGAGCACCCCCGGCTCGTCGATCGGGACCTCGTCCCGGTCGTCCTGGAACTCGACCTCGCACCGGACCCGGACGACCCGGAGGTCCCGGAGGACGCCCCCGGCGTGGGCCGGGCCGTCGGCGATCCGGACGGTCCCGTCGTCCACCGCCAGGAGGAAGTGGTTCGGGTCGCCGCCGTGGATGACCAGGGTGTGCTTCGCCACGCGAGGCCCTCCTCAGGGGTGCTGAAGGGTGGGGCGTCCGGGCCGCGAGCGGTACGGGCGTCGTGCGGGTCGGGACGAGTCTGTGTGAGAGTGTCGCCGGCCGGGCGGGCGGAGTCAAGCCCACCCGGCGGACACCGGCGGGCCGGCCCCGGGGGCTACCGCCGCACCGCCCGCAGGTTCGGCATGGCGTCGGCGAACGCCCGGGCCGCCTCCTCCGACACCTTGGTCATCCGCAGGTCGAGCGTCCGCAGCCCCTCGAGCGGCCTGAGCTGGTCGAGGCCCTTGTCGGTCACGGCCGTCTTGGCCAGGTACAGGAACTCCAGCCGCTCCAGCTTGGCGAGGTGGGCCATCGCCGCGTCCCCGAGCTTCGGGTGGGCCGACAGGTCGAGCTTTTCGAGCCGGGAAAGCTTGGCCAGCTCGGCCGCCCCGGCGGCCGTCACCGCCCCCTCCGGGATGACCAGCTCCCGCAGCCCCTTGCACCCGGCGATCCGGCCGGCCTCGGCGTCCGTCACCCCGGACTTGTTCAGCACCAGCCGGCCGAGGTGCGGCAGCTCCTTGAGCGCCCCGAACCCGGCGGCGGTACACTTCGTCGCGTCGGCCACCACCAGCCCCCCGACCCCGGGGAGCTTGGCCAGCTCCTTGAGCAGCTTGTCGTCGGCCGCCTCGACCACCACCACCACCCGGCTCCCGGGGCGGAGGTCGCCGTCCGTCTCGGTCGTGACCCCCTTCCACCGGGCGCAGGCGGCGACGGCCTTCTCCTCGTCGGCCGTCGGCGGGTCGTCCGCGGCCGTCGAGGTGGCGGCGAGGGCGAGCCCGAGGGCCGGTCCGATGAGCAGGCGCATGGGGTGAGGCTACCGGGGGCTGGCGCCCCTGGCTACGGTCCGTCGTCCCTCCGGGACTCCGAGTTTCCTGAGCCGCGGAGCGGCGGCGGACGGTAGCCAGGGGCGCGAGCCCCTGGTACGTTCAACCCGCCCCTGGTAGCCTGGCATCGATGGACGACCCGGACGACCTTTCCGGCCGGACCCTCGGCGACTTCCACGTCCTCCGCCCGCTCGGGGCCGGGGGCATGGGCCGGGTCTACCTGGCCCGGCAGGTGTCGCTCGACCGGCCGGTCGCCCTGAAGCTGCTCAACCCGGCCCTGGTTGCCGACCCGGTCGCCCTCAAGCGGTTCGAGGCCGAGGCCCTGGCCGTCGCCCGGCTCCAGCACCCGAACGTCGTCCAGGTGTACGCCCTCGGGGAGGCCGGCGGGCGGCGGTTCATGGCCCTGGAGTACGTCGACGGCCGCAACCTCCGCGAGTACCTGGCCCGCAAGGGGCCGCCGGAGTTGCCCGTCGCCCTGAGCGTGCTGCGGCAGGTGGCCGCCGCCCTCGGGGCCGCCCACGAGGCCGGGCTGGTCCACCGGGACGTGAAGCCCGAGAACGTCCTGGTCACCCGCAAGGTCGGGGTGAAGGTGGCCGACTTCGGGCTGTCCCGGGCGTTCGCCGACGACGACCCGCGGCTGACCAAAAGTGGCCTGGTGGTCGGGACGCCGGTGTACCTGTCGCCGGAGCAGGCCCAGGGCAAGGCGGTGGACCACCGCAGCGACCTCTACTCGCTGGGCGTCACCGCCTACCACCTGCTGGCCGGGGAGCCGCCGTTCCGGGGCGAGACGGCGATCGACGTGGCCCTGAAGCACGTCACCGACCGGCCCCGGCCGCTGGCCGACCTCCGCCCGGACCTGCCCCCGGACCTGTGCGGGCTGGTCCACAAGCTGCTGGCCAAGGACCCGAACGACCGCTACCAGTCGGCCCGGGAGGTCTTGCGGGACCTGGCCAAGGTCCGCGACGGCCTCGGGCTGACGTTCACCCAGACCGCCGCCCCGGCCCCCGAGCCGATCCGCCCGCGGTGGGGCCGGTGGCTGCTCGCCGGGGCCGGGTGTGTCCTGGCCGCGGTCGGCGGGGCGGTGGCGTACCTCGCCCTCCACCCGAAGCCGCCCGACCCGCCGGCCGCCGAGCCGAAGCCCGGGCTGCCCGATGTCCGCCCGCCGGAGAAGCCGACGACGCCCCGCGAGCGGGAGCTGCTGGCCCTCATCACCCACCACGACACGCCGCCGGACAAGTGGGTGGAGGCGTCGATCGACCTGGGCCTGCTGTACCTGCGGGACCGGCGGCCGGCCGACGCCCAGGCCCGGTTCGAGGCGATGGAGAAGGCCCGGCTGCCCGGGCCGGCGGCCACCGCCCAGGCCCACCTGGCCGGGCGGCTCGGGCGGGCGGTGGTGCTGGCCCACCGGGACGCCGCCGACCCGGCCGGGGCCGCCGGGAAGTCGCTGAAGCTGTTCGCCGACGTGGTGGAGACGCCGTTCCCGAAGCTGAAGGCCGAGAAGGCGGCGCCGGTGCAGGGGCTGCTGATGCGCCACCCGGACCTCGGCCGGGCGGTGGCCGAGGCCCTGGACCGGGACGCCGTCAACACCGGGCAGGAGAAGCTGCCGCCGGCCCTGGAGGCCCTGCGGTCGCCGCGGGGGGTGGGGAAGTAGCGAGGAGGGGGTGAGCCGCGGGTCAACGCCGACCGACGCAGATCAAACAGGGGCAGTTTTTTAAACTCGTTCTTTTCCGATCCGCGTCCGTCGGCGTTGACCCGCGGCCGACTCACTTGTCCAGGTAGTCCTTCAGGACCTCCCGCAGCCGGGCCTCGGCGGCCGGCGGGAGGGGGCCGCCCTTGGGCAGCTTGGCGGTGATCCTGACGGTGTGAGTGTAGGTTTCGTGGAGCGGGCCGCAGTGCTTGCACGAGGTCCGGTGGACCTCGAACTTCTCCTTGATCTCGACCACCAGCTCGCCGGCGTGGTGGTCGTGCAGGAGGTCCCGGAACTCGTCGCAGGTCATGCTCACGGCGCCATCCCCCCGCCGGCGGCGGCCTCGACCTCGAAGTGCGGGGCCAGCGTGTCCCGCATCCGCAGCCGGGCCCGGTGCAGCCGGCTCTTGACCGCCGGCACCGAGAGCCCCAGCATGTCGGCGATCTCGGCGTTCGGCAGCCCTTCCACGTCGGCCAAGACGTACACGTCCCGGAACGGCCCGGGCAGTTGGGCGATGGCCTTCTCGATCACCGCCGTCTGCTCGGCCGCCAGGGCCGAGTCGTCCGGGCCGGTGTTCCACCGCTTGACCGGGCCGCCGACCGGGGCGAGTTCGAGCACCTCGTCGACCGCCTCGTTCGTCTCCCGCTTCTGCCGGTTGGCCCGCTTCTGGCGGTGGGCCAGGGCGGCGTTGACCGTCACCCGGTGCAGCCAGGTGCCGATCTGGGCGTCCCCCCGGAAGGTGTCCAGCTTGCGGATCACCTGGAGGAGCACGTCCTGGGTCACGTCCTCGGCGTCGGCGTCGTTGCCGAGCATCCGCCGGGCGATGTGGTAGATCCGCGGGGCGTACTCGCGGAACACCAGCTCCGGGGTGAGC
>JAIEQN010000833.1 GCA_019747685.1 Gemmataceae bacterium | reverse complement strand
GCCCCGGCCGAGGTGTCGGGGGTCGGGTTCGTCGGCGGCGGGCGGGTCCGGGCGGTCTTCCGCCCGGCCCCGCCGGATACCGGCGTCGTGTTCCGCCGGGCCGACAAGCCCGGCAGCCCGCCCGTCCCGGCCCGGGTGGCCGAGGTCACCGGCACCCGCCGGCGGACCACCCTGGGCAGCCCGGCCGCCGGCATCACCCTGGTCGAACACCTACTCGCGGCCCTCGCCGGTCTCCGCATCGACAACTGTCTGGTGGACCTCGACGGCCCCGAGCCGCCCGGTCTGGACGGCTCCGCGGCCGGGTTCGTGGCGGCCCTCGCCGCCGCCGGCGATGTCCTCCAGCCGGTCCGCCGGGCGGTCCGGGCCGCGACCCGCCCGGTCGTCGTCTCGGCCGGCGGGGCGACCCTCGCCCTGCACCCGGCCGACCGCCCCGGCCTTCGCATCAGTTACGTCCTCGACTATGGGCCCTTCGCGGCCATCCCGCGCCAGGCGTACACCGCCGACATCACCCCGGGAATCGTTGCAGCCGAGGTCGCCGGCTGCCGAACATTCCTGACACAGCCGGAGGCCGACGCCCTCCGGTCCCAGGGCGTCGGCCGGCACCTGACCCACGCCGACCTCTTGGTGTTCGGGCCGCACGGCCCGGTCGGCAACCGCCTCCGGTTCGCCGACGAGCCGGCCCGGCACAAGGTCCTCGACCTGTTGGGCGACCTGTCCCTGTGCGGGTTCGACCTGGCCGGGCACCTGGTCGCCTACCGGTCCGGGCACGCCCTGAACGCCGAGCTGGCCCGCCAACTGGTCCACCAGGCGGCCGCCGAGGCGGCCCCGCCCGGCCGGCCGGTGGTCGTCGCGTTATCCCCCCGCCCCAAGCTCAGCCGGGCGGCCTGACCCGCCAACCGCCGGCCCGCCACCTCCGAGTCACGACACGTGAAGACTGGACTCCGTATGCGACTCAGGATGGCGGTCATCGGGGTCGGGCACCTCGGCCAGCACCACGCCCGCATCCTCGCCGGGCTACCCGACGTGGAACTGATCGGCGTGGCCGACGCCAACCCGGACCAGGCCCGGCAGGTCGCCGCCAAGCTGAACACCGCCGCCCACGACCACTTCGAGCCGCTGCTGAACCAAGTTGACGCCGTCAGCGTCGTCACCCCGACCGTCCACCACCACCACGTCGCGGCGGCCTTCCTCCGGGCCGGCGTTCCCGTGCTGGTCGAAAAACCGGTCTGCCGCACCGTCGCCGAGGCCGACGACCTCATCCGCCTGGCGGCCGAGGCCAGCGTCCCGCTCCAGGTCGGCCACATCGAGCGGTTCAACCCGGCCTTCGAGGACCTGGCCCGCCGGCCCATCGTGCCCAAGTTCGTCGAGGCCGAGCGGCACGGCCCGTATACCGGCCGCAGCACCGACATCGGGGCCGTCCTCGACCTGATGATCCACGACCTCGACCTGCTCCTGGCCCTGGTCGGCGGGCCGGTCCGGCACGTCTCGGCCGTCGGGGCGGCGGTGTTCGGCGGGCACGAGGACATGGTCAACGCCCGGCTGGAGTTCGAGAACGGCTGCGTCGCCCACGTCACCGCCAGCCGGATCAGCCCCCGGCCGAAACGCCGCCTGCGGGTCTGGGCACCGGAGGGCTACGCCGGCATCGACTTCGTCAGCCGCAAGCTGACCCTGGTGCAGCCGGGCGAGGAGGTCCGCCGGCACGGCTTGCGGCCCGAACGCCTGGACCCGGCATCCCGTGCCCGGCTGAAGGACGAGGTGTTCGGTCGGTACTTGCAGGTGCAGCAGATCGACGAGGACCGCAAGGGCGACCAGTTGACGGCCGAGCTGCGGCACTTCGTCGACTGCGTGCGGACCGGCCGGCGGCCGCGGGTGACCGGCGAGGACGGCCGGGACGCCCTGGGGCTGGCCGAGTGGGTCTTGGCGGCGGTGCGTGCCCACCAGTGGGACGGCCGGGCCGACGGCCCGACCGGGCTAGGCGGCTTCCCCCGGCCGAGCGGCTGGCTCTTCCCGCCCGCCTCCGACCGCCGCGAGGCCGCCTGACCTGCCGCCCGGCTCTCATTGGTTCCAGCCCACCGACACACCCCACGCCTGAACCATTTCACCTGACCGGAAGAAACAGCGTCAGACCGTCGGCCGGGTTGCGACGGCCGTTCGCCCGCTGTACAGTCGGGGCATGTCGGACCCGTTCCCGGCCGTGTACGACGAGCTCCGCCGGCTGGCCGCCGCCCACCTCGCCGGCGAGCGGCCCGGCCACACCCTCGACGCCACCGCCCTCGTCCACGAGGCCTACCTCCGGCTGGCCGGCCACCAGTCCTTCGAGTCCCGCAGCCACTTCCTCCGGGCGGCGGCCGAGGCCATGCGCCGCATCCTGGTCGACCACGCCCGGGCCAAGCTCGCCGGCAAGCGGGGCGGCGGCCGCCGGCGGGTGCCGCTGGACGAGGGGGTCCGCTGGGCCGAATCGCCCGACCGCCTGCTCGACCTGGACGACGCCCTGGCCCGGCTGGCGGCCGACGAGCCGCGGAAGGCCGAGCTGGTCGTCCTCCGGTTCTTCGGCGGAATGACCATTCCGGAGGCGGCGGCCGCCCTGGGGGTGTCGGCCCCGACGGCCGAGCGGTGGTGGGCGTTCGCCCGGGCCTGGCTGTACGCCGACCTGGCCGGGGATTAGCCCCGGTGGCACAGGCCTCCCGGCCTGTGCGCACAGGCCGGGAGGCCTGTGCCACCAAAAATGTGATGGGGTCTCGGCGCCGTTTCCGCCTAGTGGGGTGACGACCCACACCGGAGCCCCGCCATGACCGAGATGTCCCCGGCCGAGGAGGTCTTCTTCGCCGCCCTGGGGAAGGACCCGGCCGACCGCCCGGCCTACCTGGACGAAGCCTGCGCCGGCAAACCCGAGCTGCGGGCCCGGGTCGAGAAGCTGCTGGCCGCCCACCCGAAGGCCGGTAACTTCCTGGCCGACCCCCACCCGGCCGCGTTCGCCCCCGGCGGCCCGGCCGACCCGACCCGCACCTTCCCCGCCGGCGACCCCGACCCGACCGCCAGCCACCGCCCGGCCGGGGCCGCCCCGGGGGCGGTCGTCGCCGGCCGGTACAAGCTCCTCCAGCCGATCGGCGAGGGCGGGATGGGGACGGTCTGGATGGCCGACCAGACGGAGCCGGTCCGGCGGCGGGTGGCGGTCAAGCTGATCCGGGCCGAGCGGGGCCAGTCCCGGACCATCCTGGCCCGGTTCGAGGCCGAGCGGCAGGCCATCGCCCTGATGGACCACCCCCACATCGCCAAGCTGCTCGACGCCGGCACCACCGAGGCCGGCGAGCCGTTCTTCGTGATGGAGCTGGTCAAGGGCGTCCCCCTGACCGACTTCTGCGACGCCCACCGGCTCACCGTCCCGGAGCGGCTGCACCTCTTCACCCAGGTGTGCGGGGCGGTCCAGCACGCGCATCAGAAGGGCATCATCCACCGCGACCTGAAGCCGAGCAACGTGTTGGTGGAGAGCCACGACGGCCGGCCGGTCCCGAAGGTCATCGACTTCGGCCTGGCCAAGGCCGCGGCCGGCCTCCGGCTGACCGACCAGACCCTGTTCACCGCCTTCGGGGCGGTCCTCGGGACGCCGCAGTACATGGCCCCCGAGCAGGCCGACTTCAACGCGGTGGACGTGGACACCCGGGCCGACGTGTACGCCCTCGGGGT
>JAIEQN010000529.1 GCA_019747685.1 Gemmataceae bacterium | reverse complement strand
GCCGCAGGCGGGCGAGGCCCGCGGTGGGGCGCCGACCCGGCCCCATCCCCGCGGGGCGGCGGGTAGGGTCCCCGATCCGGCCGGCCGCCCGCGTGGGCCTCGCCGGTCCTGCGGACCGCCCCCGCCCACCCTACCGGGCTGGGGACCGTTGGCCGCACCGGCGGCCGCCGACGGGCGTAACGGATACGGCCCACCGGCCCGGGCCGCCGGACCCGGACAACCCCGACCACCCGGAGAGACGCGACCTTGAGGAGCGGGAGCGGGAGCGGGCGGTGGCGGCGGGTGGCGTTGGCGGCCCTCATCCTCGGGCTGCCGGCCGGGGCCGCGTACGCCTGGTGGTGGTACTGGCCGACCCGCCAGCTCGACCAAGCCGAGGAGGCCGCCCGGGCCGGGGACTGGGCCCGGGCCGCCGAGCTGGCCCGCCCGCTCGCCCGGAACACCCCGCCCGACCCGCGGGCCCTGCTCCTGACCGGTCGGGCCGCCCGCAAGCAAAAGAAGTACGCCGAGGCCGAGAAGGACTTGGCCCGGGCCGCCCAGGCCGGGGCCGACGAGGCCGCCGTCCGCCGGGAGCTGGCCCTGACCCGGGCCGAGGTCCGGTACTCGCCGGTGGTCGGGTCGTACCTGCGGCAGGCCCTGGACCGCGACCCGGACGACTTCGAGGTGCTGGCCGCCCTGGCCCGGGGGTCGGCCGAGGACGGCCGGTGGCTCGACGCCGACGGGTACTTCGCCCGGGCCCTGGCCGTCCGCCCGGACGACTTCGACCTGCGGCTCGACCGGGGCTACCTGCGGCTGTTGGCCGCCACCGAGTACGCCTCCGGGACGGCCGCCGAGTCGGCCGCCGACTTCGCCGAGCTGGTCCGCCGGGACCCGAACCACTACCTCGCCCGGCTCTACCTGGCCCACTGCCTGTTGCTGGACGCCAAGCTGAAGGAGGGGCGGGAGCACCTGCTGGTGTGCCGGCGGATGAGCCCGCGGGCGACCGAGCCGCTGGCCGGGCTGGCCCACTGCGCGATCGAGGAGAACGACTGGGAGGAGGCCGAGCGGCTGCTCCGGCAGGCCCTCGACCTCGACCCCCAGGCGACCCAGTCGCTGACCCTGCTGGGCGACGTACACCTGCGGCGGGAGCGGTACGAGGACGCGGCCGCCGCCTACCGCCGGGTGACCGCCCTTTTGCCGAACAGCCCGCCGCCGTACCTGAAGCTGTCCCAGGCCCTCCGGGGGCTGAAGAAGGACGCCGAGGCGGACGCCGCCCTGGCCAAGTACAAGGAGTTGATCAAGCTCCCCGGGAACGCCCCGTCGGCCGGGATGGAGCCGCCCCGCAAGCCCGGCCCGTGACCGGGCGGCCGAGGACCCGGGGCGTTGCCCCGGGCTATGATGACCCGGCCCTTCAGGCCGGGAACCGAATCCGGGCGGGCCGACGGCCCGCGTCAACATAGCCCAGGCCGCAGCCTGGGGACTAACATGCTCCCCCGCCCCGCCGCCCTCGTCGTCCTGACCCTGGTCGCGCTCGCCGCGGCCGGGGTCGCCGGCTGCGGCCGGGACGCCCCGCCGCCGGACGAGCCCCCGGCCGTCGAGGACGGCCCGCCGCCGACCGCCGACAGCCCGTTCCGCAACACCCGTCCGGGGGTGGCCTACGTCGGCGACGCCAAGTGCGCCGAGTGCCACGCCGAGATCGCCGCCGCGTACCGGAGCCACCCGATGGCCCGGTCGCTGTTCCCGGCCGGGGCCGACGACGCCCCGCCCGGCGAGTTCGACGCCCTCGGGTTCCACTTCGCAGCCGCGGCCGACGGCGGCAAGCCGGTCCACCGGTACGACAAGCGGGACGCCCAGGGCCGGCCGGTCGCCCCGGCCGAGCTGCCGGTCGGGTACGCCCTCGGGTCCGGGACCCGGGGGAAATCGTACCTGGTCGAGCGGGACGGGCGGCTGATCCAGTCGCCGGCGAGCTGGTTCACCCAGGCCCACAAGTGGGACCTGTCGCCCGGGTTCGCCAACGTCCTGCCGGGCGAGCGGGTGGTGTCGGCCCCGTGCCTGTTCTGCCACGCCAACGCCGTCGACCCGGTCCCGCACAGCCGGAATGCGTACCGCGCCCCGGTCTTCCGCGGGCACGGGATCGGGTGCGAGCGGTGCCACGGCCCGGGCGAGCTGCACGCCGCCGCGCCCAACGACCGCGACCCGGCCGGCGGGTTCGACCGCACCATCGTGAACCCGAAGCACCTCGCCCCGAACCTCCGCGAGGCGGTCTGCCAGCAGTGCCACTTGCAAGGCGAGCGGCGGTTCGAGCGACGAGGCCGGGAGACGTTCGACTACCGGCCCGGGCTGCCGCTGGAGGACTACTGGGCGGTGTTCGTCTGGGGGACCGGGCCGGGCGGGGGGGCGAAGGCGGTCGGCCACGTCGAGCAGATGCAGGCGAGTAAGTGCTACACCGCCACCGGCGGGGCGCTCGGCTGCTCCTCGTGCCACGACCCGCACCGGGTGCCGGCGGAGAAGGACAAGGCGGCGTACTACCGCGGCCGGTGCCAGACCTGCCACGAGACCCGGGCCCCGTGTACCGCCCCGGCCGCCGAGCGGCAGGCGAAGGCGGACAGCTGCGTCGCCTGCCACATGCCGCGGTACGGCAGCGCGGACATCGCCCACACGGCGGTGACCAACCACCGGGTCCCCCGCCGGCCGGCGGCCGACGCCCCGCCGCCGCGGGAGGACGCCCCGACCCTGGTGAGCTTCTTCCAGGGCCGCCGGCCGAACGACCCGGACGCCGACCGGGACGTCGGGCTGGCCCTGGTCCACGCCGACCCGCGGCCCGGCCCGCAGCGGACGGCCCTGGCCGAGATGAGCCGGCCGCTGTTGGAGGCGGCCTTCGCCCGCCGCCCGTCGGACGTGCCGGCGGGCGAGGGGCTGGGCTGGGCCTTGGCCTGCCTGGACCGCCCGGGCGAGGCCCTGGACGCCTACCAGCGGGTGCTGGAGCGGGCCCCCGGGCGGGAGCAGACGCTGATCCTGGCCGCCCAGGCGGCCGAGGGGGTCGGGCGGTTCGACGACGCCCTGGGCTACCGGCTGCGGCTGACCGCCCTCAACCCGTACCTGGGCGAGTACCACGCCGACGCGGCCAAGCTCCTGGCCCGTAAGCAGGACTGGCCGGCGGTGGTCCGGGAGGCCGAGGCCGCCCTGCGGCTGACCCCGGCCGACCGGGACGCCCGGCTGATCCTGGTCGCCGCCCTGGCCCGGCAGGGCGACCGGCCGCGGGCGGCGGCCGAGCTGGAGACGCTGATCCGGCTGTCGCCGGCGGACGAGGCCGAGCTGCGGAAGTTTTTCACCCGTTTGAAGTGACCCGGGGCCGCGGCCGGCCGGTACCGGCCGCGGCCCCACATTCGACCGCCCGTCCGCCCGACCGGCACTTCTCACCCGCCTCTCACCTGCGTTGCCTAGGATACGTTCCGCCCCGGGTGGCGATCGCCCGTGGGAATTTATGAGAAGCGCCCCCACCGGACCGACAAGTCGTCACGGGTTTACTGATTATTTATTTTGAATTAAACTGATCTGACGCGAGATCGTCATGAACCGTCCGAATCCATTCGGCGGCCGGCCCGGCGCCGGCCTGCCGCGGGCCGCGCTCGTGCTCGTCCTCGGGCTGGCCGGGTGCGCCGACGGCCCCCCGACCGAGGGCCCGGCCGACGATGATGTC
>JAIEQN010000168.1 GCA_019747685.1 Gemmataceae bacterium | reverse complement strand
GGGGCCGTGGGCGGCCGACGAGGTGGTGCTGGTGGCGGCCCCGGCCGACGCCCGCGGGCTGCTGGCCGGGGTCGGCGGGGAGGAGTTCGTGGACGGCCGGGACGAGATCGCCGTCTACCGGGAGTACCCGGCGGTGCCGCTGTCGGCCGTCCCCCACCTCGGCCCGGCCGGGGAGGCGGCGTACCGGGCCATCCCCGAGGCGACCCAGTGCAGCCCGCACAGCCGGCTCGACATCACCCGCTGGGCCGGCCCGGACGGGGAGTGAGCAGAACCCCGCCGGCACCGCCCGGTACAATGCGTCGTCCCGTGCGGGGGCGGCGGATGCTGCGGCTCTCACCCAGGCTGACCAAGTTCAACACCCTGGCGTTCGCGCCGGACGGCCGCTACCTGCTGGCCGTGGGGGTGCGGTCGGGCCTCGGCGGCCTCCTCCGGTCGCAGAAGGTGACCCTCTGGGACCTCCGCGACCCCTCCGCCGAGCCCCCGGCCCGGATCGACACCGGCCTCGACCCGACCGCCGGGTACTGGCTGCCGGACGGCCGGATGCTCGGGGTGGACAACCGCGGGGGCTGGCTGGCCGTCCGCCCGGACGGGACCGACGCCGCCCGGTCCGGCCACATCCACACCCGCCACGGCAAGCCGGCCGACCTGTCGCCCGACGGCCGGTGGCTGGCCTGGATGACCAGCGGGCTGGTCGCCTGGCGGCCGGTCCCGGGCGGCGACGGGATGCGGGCCGCCGACCTCCGGGACGAGGGGGAGGAGCCGGCCGCGGCGGCGTTCACCCCGGACGGCGAGGTGCTGGCCGTGTTGGTCCGCGGGTGGGACGAGTTCCGCCGGGCCTGGGGCGTCCGGACCTACGATGTCGCGGCCGGCGAGTTCATCCGCTGGGTCGACGCCCCGGACGAGGCGGGCCGGTTGCTCTGGTCGCCGGACGGCCGGTTCCTGGTGGTGACGACCCCGGCCGGGTTCGACGCGATCGACCCGTACACCTGGGCCGCGTGCGCCAGGCGGTCGCCCCCGGGGCTGACGGCGGCCGCCTTCCACCCGTCCGGGCGGGAGTTCCTGACCGCCGACGGGGCCGGCCGGGTCCGGGTGTGGGACTGCGGCGACTGGGCCGGGGGTCCCGACCTGTTGCTCAAGCGGTCCCCGGCCCGGACGTTCGAGTGGGGCGTCGGGGCGGTGCAGGCCCTGGCGGTCAGCCCGGACGGGGCGCTGGCCGCCGTCGCCGGCCGGGACGGGGTCGTCGTCTGGGACGCCGACGGCTGACCGCCGGTTCGTCCCGCACTAATCGACCCGCCGCCACGGCTTGAGCACCTCCGACCCGGTCACCCCGATCCCGGCCAGGGTGGTGTACTCGCCGACCAGCTTGGGCCCCTTCTCGATCCGGTACTGGCTGACCCCGGCCTGGCCGCTGCTGACCCAGCACATCGACAGGGTGTCCCCCCGCCGCAGGGCCGTCCCGACGAACAGCAGCTTGCCGTCCAGGGTGTACGTCACCAGGTACCCGTCGCCCCGCCGCTCGACCACCGCCTCGGTCGTCACCGTCTTCCCGGTCGCCTCGACCAGCTCGGACGTGTACCGGCCGGCGATCTCGACCGCCTCGTCGGCCGGCGGCTTCGGCTTCCTCAGCTTGACCACCGCGAACCCGTCGGCCGGGTCCGGGTCGAACCCGGCCGGCCGGGTCTTGCCCTTCGGGTCGTAGCACAGGGTCAGGTCGGGGCCGTCGAGCTTGTAGACGCCGAGCAGGGTGGTGCCGCGGTCCGCCCCCTCGCGGACGACGGCGTCGAACGTCGGCGGGTCGGCCGACGGGTCGATCAGGACCGGCCCGGCCTGGTGGGTCTTCCCGCCCCGGCGGAGGATGAGCACGTTCCCGCCGAAGAACACCCCCCGCTTGTCGGCGTCCGGGGCGGCCTCCCCGCCCTCCTCCCAGGCCACCACCGGCCACGTCCCCTGGAGCCGCTGGAACACGTCCCGGGGGTCCGGGGAGAGGCCCTTGCGGGCCTTCGGCGGGTCGGCCGGCTTCGGCTTGGGCGAGCCGGGGGTGTCAACCCCCGGAGCCTTCTTCGGGTCGACCTTCTTCGGCTCGTCCGCCTTCGCCGGCGGGTCCTTCTTCGGCGGGTCGTCCTTGCCGGCCGGGGGTGGGTCCTTCTTGGGCGGGTCGTCGGCCCGGCCGGCCGCGGCCACCAGGACGGCCCCCAGGGCCAGGCCGGTACACCACCTCATGTCGGACTCCTCCCGGCTCGCCACCCCCCTCCATCTTACCGCGGTCAGCCGGCGTCCGGGTCGAGGCCGAGGGCCCGGAGCTTGGCCGCCAGCTTGTCGGCCCGGTCCCGCTCGGCGTCGGCCCGCTGCCGGGCCGTGGCGACGGCCTGTTGGGCGGTGACGACCGCTTGCTGGGCAATGTCGGCCGTCCGCCGGGCCGCGTCCGCCGCCCGTCGGGCCGCGTCCGCCGCCCGCTGGGCGGCCTCGGCTTGGCGCACCGCCTCTTGGTGCCGTTCGCCGAGCTGGACGAAGGTGAGGAACGGCCGGCCGTCGGGGTAGTAGACCTCCAGGTCGGCCCCCAGCCCGAACCGGATGCCGAGCCGGGGGCTGGCCCAGCCGTTCATGTCCGGGACCGGGTCGAACCCGGCCGGGCCGGCCCGGTAGCCCTTCATCCGGATGCGGTCCGGGTCGAGGACGTAGTACTCCTCGGCCCCGTACCGTTGGTAGAACGCCAGCTTCCGGGCCAGCTCCTTCGCCCGGTTCCCGGGGGACAGGACCTCGAAGACGACCTGGGGGAAGATGCCGCCCTCGGCCCACACCTGGTAGCTGCCGCGGTGGCCCTTCGGCCGGCCGAAGGCGACGTACACGTCCGGGGCCTGGCGGGTCTTGTTGTCCCCCCGGACCGGGTAGATCAGGTTGTCCCCGGCCACGAACACGTCCGGCCGGTCGGCGTACAGGAGGTCCAGGTTCCCCTTGACGGTGACGATCCACTCGAACTGGCGGGTGTTCTCGGCGATGGGCTTCCCGTCCGAACTGGGGTAGCGGACGGCCGGGGCCGGGGTGCCGGCGGCGGGGGGTGTCACGGCGGCTCCTCCGCGGGCGGGGCTTACTGGGCCGGGGGCGGGGTCTTGCCCGGCCGGCGGGTCCGGGTCGGCAGGGTGGGGACCTCGGTGGTGGTCGTCTTGGCCAGCTCCCGGAGCTTCTTCCGGGCCCGGGACAGGACCGCCCCGATGGTGTTCACCGGCACGTCCGTCTCGGTGCTGATCTCCTCGTAGGTCCGGCCTTCGAGGTAGTACAGCCGGACGATCTCCCGCTCGCGGCCGGACAGCCGCTTGAGCAGCCGGTCCACCTCCTCCAGCCGCTCGATCCCCTTGACCGCGGCCGGGGCGTCGTCCGGCTCGACCTCCGGCAGCCGGGACTCGCCCCGGCGGATGGCGTCCTTCACCCCCTGCCGGCGGGCCAGCTCCTTGACGCAGATGCGGCGGGCGACCACCACCAGGTACGTCGCCAGGCTGCTATTCCCGCGGAACGCCCGGAGGGTGCGGCAGTCGTCGGCGACGAGCTTCAGCAGCACCTCGGCCGCGATGTCCTCGGTGTCCTCGGGCGTCACCCGGACGCTCCGCAGGTGGGCGGTGTACCCGATGACGTGGTAGATCAGGCTGAGGAACCGGTCGACGAAGTCGTT
>JAIEQN010001108.1 GCA_019747685.1 Gemmataceae bacterium | reverse complement strand
CGGCGGGTCGAGCGGGCGTTCGACCTCGGGTCGTTCGCCGACCCGGGGGCGGACGGCCCGTGGCAGGTGACGGTCAACTGGGGCGACGGCAGCCCGGACACGGTGTTCTCGGCGGCCGCCCCGGGGCCGCTCGGGGCCCGGCCGCACACCTACGCCGGCGGCGGCCGGCTGTACGCGGTGACGGTCGTCGTCCGGGAGGGGGTGGCCCCGCGGGCCGGCGGGGGCAACGTGTTCTACGTCCCGGTCGACGCCCCGGCGGTCGTCGGCGGGGAGGAGACGATCGCCGAGGGGGCGCCGCTCGCCCTGCGGCTGCCGGACCTGCGGGGCCTGCCGGCGGCCGACCCGCTGTCCGGGATCGGCCAGTTCCGGATCGTCTGGGGCGACGGGACCGACACGGGCTGGATCGCCGGCCCGCCGGCCGGGCAGGTGCTGACCCACGCCTTCGCCGGGGCCGACGGCCCGGCGGCATTCCCGGTCGGGGCCCAGGTCGAGTTCACGGCCGAACCGGGCCGGGTGTACAACGCCGGGACCCGGGCGGTGACGGTGGCCGACGCCCCGCCGGCGGTCGGGCTGGGCGGGCCGTCCGGGGTGCCGGAGGGGAGCCCGTACACCCTGACCCTCGGGCCGGTGGCCGACCCGGGGGCCGACGCCATCACGACGTTCACCATCCACTGGGGCGACGGGATCAGCCAGACCGTCTTCGGCGCCCCGGGCGGCCCGGGGAACGAGTCCCGGACCCACACCTACGCCGACAACGGGGCGTACACGATCACCGTGGACGCGACCGACGAGGACGGCACCCACGCCGGGGTCGGGTCGCGGGCGGTGGCGGTGGCGGACGTGGCCCCGACCGTCCGGCCGGTCGCGGTCGGGCACGTGTTCCGGGGGGCACCGCTGTCCCTCGGGTTCGGCCCGGTGGTCGACCCGGGGGCGGATACCGTCTCCGGGTACACGGTCGACTGGGGCGACGGGTCGGTCGAGTCGTTCGGCGGGTCGCCGGCCGGGGCGACGAAGACCCACACCTACGCGGCGGCCGGGACGTACACGGTCGCCGTCGCCCTGACCAACGAGGACGGGACGTTCTCCCCGGCCGGGACGACGACGGTGGTGGTCGACCCGCCGCTGGGGGCCACCCAACTGGCGTACGGGGTCCAGCCGTCGGCGGTGGTGGTCGGCGGGGTCATCACCCCGGCCGTCACCGTCCGCCTGCTGACGGCCGACGGGGGCCTGTCGGACTCGACCGCCCCGGTGACGCTGGCCCTGGCGGCCAACCCGGGCGGGGCGACCCTGGGCGGGACGCGGACGGTGAACGCGGTCGGCGGGGTGGCGACGTTCGCCAACCTGACCCTGAACCGGGTCGCGGCCGGGTACACCCTGCGGGCGACCAGCCCCGGGCTGACCGAGGCGGTGTCGGCCCCGTTCGACGTGCTCCCCCCGGCGGCCGGGGTCACCCTGATCGGGACCGAGTTGTACGTGGTCGGGTCGGCGCTGAACGACTCGGCCGGGGTCTCCCCGACCGGAACCAGCCGGACCGGGAGCACCGGGGTGTCGGTGACGTACACCATCAACGGGGTGAACGGGACCCGGACGTTCCGCACCCCGGTCACCGCCGTCTGGGCGTACTTCGGGTCGGCCGGGGTGTTCGCCGGGCACGACGCGTTCGCCATGTCCGCGACCCTGACCACCCCGGCGTCGGTGACGGTCGGGGACGGGAACAACGTGGTCACCACCGGGGCCGGGGCCGACACGATCGCCGCCGGGAACGGGGGCAACGTGATCACCGCAGGGGCCGGCCACGACACCGTCACCGCCGGGAACGGGACCAACACCGTGTACGGCGGGGACGGCAACGACCGGATGGCGGCCGGGAACGGGCGGAACACGCTCGACGGCGGGGCCGGGGACGACACGGCCACGCTCGGGAATGGGGACAACACGGTCACGCTCGGGGCCGGGAACGATACCGTCACCGCCGGGAACGGGGCCAACACGCTCGACGGCGGGGTCGGGAACGACACGATCGCCGCCGGGAACGGGAACAACGCGGTCACGCTCGGGGCCGGGAACGACACGGCCACGCTCGGGAACGGGCAGAACGCCGTCACCGGCGGGGACGGGAACGACTTGGTGGTCGCCGGGGACGGGCGGAACACGATCGACGGCGGGGCCGGGAACGACATGCTGGTCGGCGGGCGGTACGTCCCGCCGACCGGGGACACCCGGGTGACGGCCCTCACCGGCGGGGCCGGGAACGACCTGCTGGTCGCCGGGGCGGCGGCCGCCACGAACGCCGGGGACACCCTCCGGCTGATCGCCGACGACTGGGCCCGGCTGGGGCCGACGGCGGCCAACCTGGCGGCCATCCGGGGCCGGCTGACGGTCACCTACACGCCCGGCCGGTACCGGGTACTCGGCCAGGCCGGGACGGACTGGTTCTGGTACGCCCCCGGGCTGCCGCCGGGGACGCTCGACACCGACCGGACGCCGAGCGAGCCGGTGCGGTAGTCGGGTTGGGCGGGCGGGGCCGACGCCCCGCCCGCCCGGGACCGGTCACCCGACCGGCAGCCCGAACAGGGTCGGGCGGGGTGGGGCGGGCGGCGGCAGCCGGTCCGCCACCTTCCGGAACTCGGGCAGGTCCCGGACCCCGTCCAGGTCCGGGTCGAGGTCGAGCAGCACCCGGTCCTTCCACCCCTTGTCCGCGGCCAGGCCGAGGGCCTTCAGGGCCTCGGCCGCGTACCGGTCCTTGTCGGCCGGGGCCGTCGCTGCCCGCCGGCACAGGGCGTACCCGCAGCCGGAGTAGAAGAGCAGCCCGGGGTGCTCCGGCGCCCCGGCGACCAGCTCCCCGGCCAGCTTGGCGGCCGCGGCGTGGTCCCCGCACCGGGCCAGGGCCAGCATCAACTCGACCGTCTGTTCGCGGTCCACCGCCTTGCCGGTGGCGACCAGCGACCGCCGCTTCTCCAGGCACTCGGCGAACAGCTCGGCCGCCCCGGCGGGGTCGCCGGCCTGCTCTCGGGCGGTCCCCGCCCGGTAGCACTCGTCGGCCACGTCCCCGACGGCGGTGCCGCTCTTCGGGTCGAGGGCCAGGATCGCCCGGCGGGCGGCCAGCGACCGCTCGTACCACCCCAGGGCGGCCTTCGGGTCGCGGTCGAGCAACAGGGCCAGGTCCCCGAACCGCGTGTAGCTGATGGTCACGTCCCGCCGCTCGTCCAGGGCCGGGTCGGGCTTGTCGGCCAGCGGCTGGCGGAGGTCGAGGGCCTTCTGGTAGTCGGCCCGGGCGGCGGCCGCGTCGCCGAGGTGGAAGGCCGTCTCGCCGAGCCGGTCGTACGTCCCGGCCCACCGCCGGACGGCCTCGATGTCGCCCTTCGGCGGGCCGCCGGGGGACCGCCGGCGGAGGTCGTCCAGGATCGCCCGGAAGTGGACCCGGGCGGCCGCCGGGTCGCCCTGCACCAGGCAGATCGTACCGAGCTGGTTGCGGGTGTCGTTGACCAGGTCGGGGAGGCCGGCCACCCGGTTCCGGGCGTCGGCCTCCTTCATCGGGGCGGCCACCAGGGCGGCGGCCACCCAGTCGGCCGGCAGGGCCGCCAGCCGCTCCCGCCGGGCCACCGTCTCCTCCAGGAACCGGCGGGCGGCCGGGATGTCCCCGGCCCGCCGGTGGACCTCCC
>JAIEQN010000696.1 GCA_019747685.1 Gemmataceae bacterium | reverse complement strand
CCCGCCGGGCCGCCCCGGGCGTCGCCCCGTCCGGCCCCGGGCGGCTCACCGGCCCCGCATGGACACGTCCGCCCGGCGTGCCTTCACGCTCGTCGAACTCCTGGTCGTCATCGCCATCATCGCCGTCCTGATCGGCCTCTTGCTGCCCGCGGTCCAGAAGGTCCGGGCGGCGGCCGCCCGGACCCAATGCACCAACAGCCTGAAGCAGCTCGCCCTGGCCACCCACCACCACGAGTCGGCCCGCGGGTACTTCCCGCCGGCCTGGCGGCACCCGACCCCGGCCCTCCTCGAGTTCGGGGTGGTCCAGGACCCGCCGCTGCCCGGCCCGGCCCGGTTCACCAACCTGTTCGTCGAGCTGCTCCCGTACTTCGAGCAGGACAACCTCCAGAAGGCCTGGAGCTACGACCTGATCGACGCCAACCGGGGGCCGGACGGGTCGGTGTCGTCGCAGGTCATCAAAATCCTCCTCTGCCCGGTCAGCCCGCTGGCCGAGGACCCGAAGGCGACGGTGACCGGCAACGTGTACGGGCTCAACAGCTACGCCGGGGTGGCCGGGGTGTACTCGTTCCGGGCCTACACCGCCAGCACCTTCGTGATGGACAAGGCGGGCGTGTTCTACGTCAACAGCCGGGTGCGGGTGGCCGGGATCGCCGACGGGACGAGCAACACCTTCCTGTGGGGCGAGCGGTACCACCGGGACCGGAACTTCGACCGGATGTACAGCAACTTCCCGATCCGGGGGTGGGCCGGGTGGGCGTGGTGCGACCAGCCGAACGCGGTCGGGGACTACCTGGTCGGGGCGGCCCGGCCGGTGAACTGGCTGATCCCGGACGACGCCACCGGGCCGAACAGTTCCGCGAACCGGTGGGTGCAGGAGCGGCTGAGTACGATGGGCAGCGGGCACCCCGGCGGGGCGAACGTGGCGACGGCCGACGGCGGGGTGCGGTTCGTCCGGGACTCGACCCCGCTGGCGGTGCTGCGGGCGTACTGCACCCGGGCCGGCGGCGAGGCGGTCAGCCTGGATTGAGCGGCCCGGCCGGCTGGATCAGGTCCCACCGGTTGCCGTACAGGTCCTCGAACGCGGCGACGGTGCCGTAGGCCTCGCGGCGGGGTTCCCCGGCGAACCGGACGCCGCGGGCGGTCATGGCCCGGTGGTCGCGGCCGAAGTCGTCGGTGTGGAGGAACAGGAAGACCCGGCCGCCGGCCTGGTCGCCGACCCGGGCGAGCTGGTCGGGGGTGGCGGCCCGGGCCAGCAGCAGGGCCGTCCCGCCGCCCGGCGGGGCGACCCGGACCCACCGCTTGCCGCCGCCGAGGGGCGTGTCTTCGAGCAGGAGGAAGCCGAGGGCGGCCGTGTAGAAGGCGATCGCCTCGTCGTAATCCCGGACGAGGAGGGCGACGGCGGCGACGGCTCGGATCATGCCACGCCTCCTTCAGCCGGTCGGCGGAGGAACAGGGCGGGCGAGCCGTACACCGGCCCGTCGAGGGCGTGGGCGATGTCGTACCAGTTGCCCAACTTGCTCGACCATCGGCCGTCGGGTAACTGCCGGGCCGCGTGGGTCGGCACCCCGCCAAGGGTATATAAGGCGACCTTCCCGTATCCCGGCTCGACCACGCCGTCCGGGCAAGGGCTGTACCCGAGGGTGGCGAAGGCGGCAACGAATGCCGGTAGCGTCACCTCTTGTGGGGCGGAGGGCGGCCAGTATGCCACGGCCGGGTCGCCGCTCGGCCACCACGGTTCGTCCGAGAACCCGGCCGCCCAGGCGATGCAGTTGTACTCGCTGGTGGCGGGACTGGTGACGTAATGGTTGGTCGCGGTGAGGTCGGGGAAGGCGTAGGACGGCAGGTCAATACCCACGCGACCACCCCCACTCCAGCCAGGCGACCGCGATCCGCCACTGGTTCCCCCGCACGTCGGCCGGGACCGGGTTCTCGCCGGTGATCCGCTTCAGCGCGGTGTGCCAGAAGTTCGGGCCGTTGCGGAGGTCGGCGAGCAGGAGCGGGACCGCGTCCCACCCCATGCCGATGATCGCCTGGTAGGCCGGGTCGTCAAGGATTTGATTGATGTTGGACAGGTACTTGGTCCGCCCCTCCCATTCCGCCTTGAGCCGGGCGAACTTGGCGGCGACGGGCTCGGGGGCGTCCCCGGCCGGGGGCGGCTGGCCGTCCCGGTGGCCCGGCTCGTCGGCGATGAGGTCGGTGGTGTCCATGCCGCCACCGTAGCCGGTCTGCCCGTGGCGGTCAACCGACCAAGTCACTTCACGAACTTGCCGACGGTGTTCAGGAACTCGTCGTTCGACTGGGTCTTGGTGAGCTGCTTGACCAGCCCCTCCATCGCCTCGATCGGGCGGAGCGACATCAGGCTCCGCCGCAGGAGGGTGATCCGCTCCAGCATCTCGGCCGGCAGCAGGCGTTCCTCCTTGCGGGTGCCGGACGCCCCGAGGTCGATGGCCGGGTAGATGCGGCGCTCGGCGAGCTGGCGGTTGAGCACCAGCTCCATGTTCCCGGTCCCCTTGAACTCCTGGAAGATCACCTCGTCCATCCGGCTGCCGGTCTCGATCAGGGCCGTCCCCAGGATGGTCAGCGTGCCGCCCTCGACGAACGCCCGGGCGCTGCCGAAGAGCCGCTTCGGCACGTCCAGGGCCTTCACGTCCACCCCGCCGGACATCGTCCGGCCGGTGCCGGTGTGCTTGTTGTAAGCCCGCGCGAGGCGCGTCAGGCTGTCCAGCAACACCAGCACGTCCCGGCCCTGCTCGACCAGCCGCTTGCCCCGCTCGATGACCAGCTCGGCCAGCCGGACGTGGCTGGCCGTGTCCAGGTCCGAGCTGGACGCCACCACCTCGCCCTTGACCGACCGCTTCAGGTCCGTGACCTCCTCCGGCCGCTCGTCCACCAGGAGCACCATCAGGTGCATGTCCGGGTAGTTCTGGGCGACGGCCGCCGCGATGTGGGCCAGCAGGACCGTCTTGCCGGTCCGCGGCGGGGCGACGATCAGCCCCCGCTGGCCCATCCCGACCGGGGTGAACATGTCCATCACCCGGGTGGTCAGCGGCTCCGCCCCGGTTTCCAGCCGGACCCACCTGGTCGGGTCGGTGGGGGTGAGTTCCTCCCACACCCGGCGGCGGAACGCCTTCGGGTCGGCCCCCTCGATCTGCTCGACGGCCGCCAGCCGGGGCCCGGTCGAGCCCTTGCGGGGCGGCTCGACCGGGCCGCCCAAGAGCACCCCGCCGGCCAGCCGGTACTGGCCGATCAGTTGGGCCGAGACGTACGGGTCGTGGGGGGACGCGGCGTAGTGCTTCTTCGGGTTGCGGAGGAACCCGTACCCCTTGGGGTGCAATTCGAGGACGCCCTGCGGGGCGGTGCGGGGGTCGGACATTCGGAACCCTTACTGATGCGGCCCGGCCCGGGACCGAGGTCCGGGCGGGGAGGGGTGGGCCGCGGGTAACGGACGCAACGGAACCGGGCGACGGCCGGGACGGGGGACCGGCGGAGCGCGGGCACTGGGCGGTTTGGGGCGATTCTACCCGCCCGCATCCGGAAAGGCGAGTGGGAGTTCCGGAGGCGCCGGAGGTGTGCCACGGGCTGTCCGCCCGGGCACAACCCCACCGGGCGCACAAAGCCCGCGTCACCACCCACATTGGCGGGGGCCGCGTGGG
>JAIEQN010000490.1 GCA_019747685.1 Gemmataceae bacterium | reverse complement strand
TCGCCGACGCCCCGTCGGTGGACGAGGTGGCGGCCGCCGTCCGGGCCGGGGCCGAGCACGTCCTCACCCACCCGGCCGACCCGGACCGGGTCCGCCGGCTGCTGGCCGCGGCCGCGGCCGACGACCCGGTCGGCCCGAACCGGTTCTACGGGGTGGTCAGCAAGAGCCCGCGGATGCACGCCATCCTGGACCTCGTCCGGGACGTGGCCCCGACCGCCTCGACCGTCCTCATCCAGGGGGAGACCGGGACCGGGAAGGAGCAACTGGCCCGGGCCGTCCACGCCGCCTCGGCCGGCCGGGCCGGGCCGTTCGTCGCCGTCAACTGCGCGGCCGTCCCCGAAAACCTCCTGGAAAGTGAGCTGTTCGGCCACGAGAAGGGGTCGTTCACCGGGGCCGACCGGCAGCGGATCGGCAAGTTCGAGCTGGCCCACGAGGGGACCCTGTTCCTCGACGAGGTCGGGGACGTGCCCCCGCTGATGCAGGTCAAGCTCCTGCGGGTCCTCCAGGACCGGCGGTTCGAGCGGGTCGGCGGGTCGGACCCGATCGCGGTGGACGTGCGGGTGATCGCGGCCACCAACCGGCCGCTGCGGCGGATGGTCCGGCGGGGCGGCTTCCGGGAGGACCTGTACTACCGGCTGAACGTCATCCGGATCGACCTGCCGCCGCTGCGGCTGCGGCCGGAGGACATCCCGCCGCTGGTCGACCACTTCTGCCGGAAGTACGCCCGGCCCGGGCTGCCGCCCAAGCGGGTGACGCCGGCGGCCCTCGGCCGGCTGGCCATGTACCACTGGCCGGGGAACATCCGGGAGCTCGAGAACGCGGTCGAGCGGGCCTGCGTGGTCCACCCCGGGGAGGTGCTGGAGCCGGCCCACCTGCCGCCCGAGCTGGCCCGGCCCGGCGGCCCGCTCCCGGCCTCGATCCGGCTCGACCGGCCGCTCCGGGACCTGATCCGGGAGACCGTCGCCCGGCTGGAGCGGCGGTACATCATCAAGGCCCTGAGGAAGACCCGCGGGCACGTCGGCCGGGCGGCCAAGCTGTGCGGGTACTGCCGGCGGAGCCTGACGGCCAAGATCGCCGAGTACGGGATCGACCGGCTGGCCCTGGCCGGGAAGGGCTGAGCGGGGCACCCGGATTCCGGCCGGGGCGAACGGGTTTTCCCGCCCGACCGTACCGACGCGGGCTGGTGCGACCGGTTTTGCCACATTTTCGGGCCGGCACCCGAGTTGCAATTCTGACCCCGGCCCGAACCGCCGGGTGAGACTCCTACAACACGAGGACCGACGATGCGAAGCCTGTTCCGCCTGTCCGCCGCCGCCTGCGCGCTGGCCTTCGGGGTGGCCGTCACCGCCGCCGACGACGCCAAGCCGCCGCCGGGCGAGAAGGGGAAGACGAAGACGGTGACGGACGCCGAGTTCGTGAAGATGGCCGCCAGCGGCGGGATGTTCGAGGTCAAGTCGAGCGAGCTGGCCAAGGACCAGGGGCAGTCGGCCGAGGTGAAGAAGTTCGCCGACCAGATGATCAAGGACCACGGGAAGGCGAACAAGGAGCTGGAGGCGGCCGCCAAGAAGGCCGGGCTCGAGGTCCCGACCAAGCTGACCGACGAGCACGCCAAGCTGCTCGACACGGTCAAGGCGGCCAAGGGGTCGGGGTTCGACCAGGCGTACATGACGGCCCAGGTCCAGGCCCACGAGGAGGCCGTCGCCCTGTTCGAGGCGGCCAGCAAGAGCGTCAAGGACGCCGGGCTGAAGGAGTTCGCCACCAAGACCCTGCCGGTCATCAAGGAGCACTACGAGCACGCCAAGCACCACGGCGGCGGGAAGGGCGGGACGAGCACCGACAAGCGGGGCGACCGCAACCCGTAATCGATGACGCGGGGGCCGGGAGGCCCGTGCCACCAAGTCCATTGGTGGCACGGGCCTCCCGGCCCCCGCGCTCAGCTCCCCGTCTTCTTGCAGCTCCCCTTGGCCCCGGGCTTCTTCCCCGGGGTCGGCTCGTACCCCGGCCAGCACCGGCCGGAGTCCTTCCCGCGGCCCCTCTTGCCGCCCGACCCGGACTTCGCCTTCGCCGCGGCCATGATGTCGTCCTCGTGGGTGTGCTCGTCGAACGGGCCCCGCGGCCCAACCCCGGTCACGCACCCGGGATACCATTCGGCCCGGCCGATGCACGACCGCCCGGCACCGGGAATGCACGGGGACGGACACCGGCTTGGGCCGGCCGTCCGCGCGAGGGCGACGACGATGAACCGGTTGGCGGCGCTGGCGGCGGCCGGCGGGGCGGCGTACCTGGCGTACCGCTGGCTCGCCCCGGGGTACGACTTCCGCGGCAAGCACGTCCTGATCACCGGCGGGAGCCGCGGCCTCGGGCTGGTGATGGCCCGGCAGCTCGCCGCGAAGGGCGCCCGGCTTTCCATCTGCGCCCGGGACGGGGACGAGCTGGCCGCCGCCGAGGCCGAGCTGACCCGGGCCGGGGGGCGGGTGTGTGCCGCCGAGTGCGACATCACCGTCCGCGAGCGGGTCCGGGAGTTCGTGGCCGTAGCCCGGCAGCGGCTCGGCCCGGTGGACGTGCTCGTCAACAACGCCGGGGTCATCGGCGTCGGCCCGCTCGAAGAAACCCGGCCCGAAGAGTTCGAGCTGTCGCTCAAGACGCACCTGTGGGCCCCGCTCTGGTTCACCCTGGAAGTGCTGCCCGACATGAAGGCCCGGCGGGCCGGGCGGATCGCCAACATCTCGTCCTTCGGCGGCAAGGTCGCCGTCCCGCACATGCTCCCTTATGTGGCCGGGAAGTACGCCCTGGTCGGGCTGTCCCACGGACTGCGGGCGGAGCTGGCCAAGGACGGGGTCGTGGTCACCACCGCCTGCCCGGGGATGGTCCGGACCGGCAGCCACCGGCACGCCGAGTTCAAGGGCGACCACGAGGCCGAGTACCGGTGGTTCGCCCTCGGGGCGGCGACCCCGGGGTTCGCCCAGAGCGCGGAGTCGGCCGCCCGGCAAATCCTCCGGGCCGTCGCCCTCGGGGACGCCGAGGTCATCACCGGCTGGCCGGCCAAGCTGGCGGCGTTCACCCAGGCGGTCGCCCCGGGGCTGATCGGGGCGGTCTCGGCGGCGACCAACCGGTACGTCCTGCCCGGCCCCGGCGGGGTCGGCCCCCAACGGGTGAAGGGGTACGACAGCCGGGGCAAGACGCCGGACGCCCTGACGGTGCTGGCCGACCGGGCGTCGGCCCGGAACAACGAGATGACCGGCGGCGCCCCGGCCCCGCCGCCCCTGCCCGTGACCCGAACCCCGTGAGGCCGACCATGCCGGATGACGACGCCCCCCCGAACCGCGGGCCGGACCTGCCGGCGTCCCCCTACGGCCCGCAGCGGGGCCGAACCGACGAGGCGGCCGGCGGGACCGACAGCTCGCCCTACGAGGACGTGCCGAGCGGGCAGAAGGCGGCCGCGGCCGCCGACCCGGCCCGCACCCGCAAGCAGGACACCGCCGACCCGAACCGCCCCGACTCGCCGCGGTAGCCGGCCCCGAACCCCCGAACCTCATTCGCCCGTTCCCCACGCAGGAGGTGATCCGAAGGCCACGAAGGCGATGCAGGACCTGTTCGCCGACATCCTCCGGGACGCCTACAGCGCCGAGACGCAGTTGGTCA
>JAIEQN010000992.1 GCA_019747685.1 Gemmataceae bacterium | reverse complement strand
ACCAGCCCGAACGCCAGCCCGAGGGCCGACACCACCAGCCCGACGAACAGGAGGTCCCGGCCGCCCAGCCCGAGGAAGGTGACCGAGTTCAGGTCCGGCAGGACCAGGCTGGCCTCGCCCCCGGCGGTCCGGGCCGGGGCCGAGGTCCGGGTCGCCGCCGAGTCCGACCCGCCGCCGGCGGTGGCCGTGCCCGCCTCGGCGGCGACCGGCCCGGCGAACAAGCCGAGGAGGAGGACGGCCAACAGGCCGCGGCGGAGAGGGGCAGGGATCGGCATGGGTCGGTGGCTCGGTACGGTGGGAGAGGGCGGGCGTCCGGCCCGCGATGGGGGTAAGGGTATGACCGGCCCGGGGGGCGAGCAACCCCGCGGGGGAGGGGGCGGGGGACGAAGACCGGGCCGCGGATGACGCGGACTTCGGCGCAGATAGGACCGGATCGGGAATCACGATTTCGGTTCTGATGTGGGTTCCATCTGCGTCATCTGCGGCCCCTGTCTTCTGCCGGCCCCGTGCGGTACGCTGTCACCGTCCGCCCCGCCTCACCCCGGGCCGCCATGCACCTCCTCGCCGTCACCCTCTGGCACCACGACCCGGCCACCGGCCGGTTCGTCCTCCACGCCCTGCCGGTGATGCTGGCCGTCCTCTGCTGCCTGGCGGTGGCGTACCGGTACTACTCGGCCTTCCTGGCGGCGAAGGTCGCGGCCCTGGACGGGTCGCGGGTGACGCCGGCCGCTCGGCTCAACGACGGCCAGAACTACGTCCCGACGAACAAGTGGGTGCTGTTCGGCCACCACTTCGCGGCCATCAGCGGGGCCGGCCCGTTGATCGGCCCGGTCCTGGCCATCCAGTACGGCTACCTGCCCGGGCTGCTCTGGCTGGTCATCGGGGTCTGCCTGGCCGGGGCGGTGCAGGACATGCTGGTGCTGGCGGCGAGCGTCCGCAGCGACGGCAAGTCGCTGGCCGAGATCGCCCGCCGGGAGCTGGGCGGCCCGGCGGCAGTGATCGCCTCGGCGGCCATCCTGTTCATCGTGGTGATCGCCCTGGCCGGGCTGGGGATCGTGGTGGTCAAGGCCCTCGGCGGGGAGGAGGCCAAGCTGCCGGCCGGGATGCAGATCGCCATTCCGGCCGGCGGACGAGCCGAGCAGGCGATCGGCGAACACGCGAAGGACTTGAGCGATTATGTCGCCCTCTTCCCGCCCGGGTGTCGGGTCCGGTACACGGCGGATCAGCCGGAGGTGGTTCGGTCCGAGGCCTTCCGCGTCCGCTTCCCGAAGGCCCGGTGGGACGAGGTCAAGTTCGAGGACGGCGGAGCCCCACACCCGACCGATGGGCTGGAGTTCCACACGTTCGCCCGAGGGGGCGACCGCATCACCCTCCCCGCCGGCTCCGTGCAGGTCATCCCCGGCAGCTCGTGGGGGACGTTCGCCATCGCCTGCACCATCCCGATCGCACTCCTGGTGGGGCTATGGATGTACCGCATCCGGCCGGGCCGGATCGTGGAAGCCTCGGTCGGCGGCGGGCTACTGACGCTCGGGGCCGTGGTCGCCGGGAACTGGATACCCGGGTCGCCGCTCGAAGGGTACTTCTCGCTCAGCCGCGACCAGACCATCCTGGCCCTATGCGTCTACGGCTTCATCGCGGCCGTGCTGCCGGTGTGGCTCCTGCTCGGCCCCCGCGACTACCTGTCCAGCTTCCTGAAGATCGGCACCGTCGCGCTGCTGGTGGTCAGCGTCTGCGTGGCCAACCCGCCGCTCCACCACCCGCCCCTGAACGAGGTGTTCGCCAACGGCGGGCCGACGTTCCTCGGCAAGCCGGGCGTCCCGGCCCCGATCTTCCCGTTCGTGTTCATCTGCGTGATGTGCGGGTCGATCAGCGGGTTCCACTCGCTCGTCTCGTCCGGCACCACCCCGAAGATGGTCGAGAGCGAGAACCACGTCCGGACCATCGGCTACGGGGCCATGCTGATCGAGGGGCTGGTCGGGGTGACGGCCCTGGTGGCGGCCGCGGCCCTGCCGCCGGACCTGTACTACGACATCAACGTCCCGATCGAGATGACCGACAAGTTCCAGGCCGAGCTTACGGAGGTCGAGCAGAAGTACGGGGTGAACCCGGCCCGGCTGCCGGCCGAGGCCCGGGACCGGCTGCACGCCGCGAACGTCGACGGCCCGCAGCACCTCGACCTCGGCAAGGTGGAGGAGCAGGTCGGCGGCGAGTCGCTCCGCGGCCGGACGGGCGGAGCGGTGACGCTGGCCGTCGGCATGTCGGCGGTGTTCGCCGAGGCGTTCCGGTGGGTCGGCGTCACCGGCGACTGGCTGCTCAAGTACTGGTATCACTTCGCCATCATGTTCGAGGCGCTGTTCATCCTGACCACGATCGACGCCGGCACCCGGATCGCCCGGTTCCTGCTCCAGGAGACGGCCGGCCGGGTGTACGCCCCGCTCGGCCGGCCGGACTGGCTGCCGGGGGCGGTGCTGGCCAGCGCCCTGGTGACGGCCGGATGGGGGCTGTTGGTCTACACCGGGTCGATCGCCACCGTCTGGCCGATGTTCGGGATCGCCAACCAGGTCCTCGCCGTGTTGGCGTTGGCCCTGGTGACGACGTGGCTGGTGAACAACGGCCGGGGGCGGTACGCCCCGGTGACGGTCGTGCCGATGCTGTTCGTGATGACCACCACCCTGACGGCCGCGTACCGGCTGGTGAACGGGCTGTTCGCCGGGATGATCGAGGACGGCCGGGTGCTGATCGAGAAGGGGTCGGCCGAAGCCGGGCGGAAGCTGGCCCTGACCGGCTACCTGAGCGCCGGGCTGACGGTGTTCGTGGTGAGCTGCGTGTGCGTGCTGGTGCTGTGGGCGGCGGCCCGGTGGGTCGTGGTGTGGCGGACGGGGGCCGGAGAAAGACCGGCCCGCTGATGACGGGGAAGACCGGCCCGCTGATGACGCAGATTTCACCGCAGATGAAACCGAGATCGGACAAGACCAAGATTGATTTCAACCCAAGATTTGCCTGATCTGCGTTTTCGCCGCGTCTTCCAATCTGCGTCATCAGCGGGCCGGTCTTTCGCCTTCCTCTTGACACGCTTGCCGCTCGACGGCATACCTCCGGCTCTTGCGCGATCACGGGCCGGGGGGTGATGCCATGCGGCGGGTGCTGGCGGCGGGGGTGGCGTGCGCGGTCGCCGGGGCGGTGGCCGGCCAGGACGCCATGCCCGGGCGGGAGGTCGGGACCGGTTTCCAACTCCGGCCGGTCGGGCAGGCGGTCGCCAAGGCCGGCACCCAGGTCGGCGGGCCGCCGTCGGGCGGGATGGGGTCCAAGCCCTACGACCCGTCGAAGCCGTACGAGCCGCTCAAGCAGGCCGGGCTCGACCCGAACCTGGTGGCCGTCCCGCTGTCGGCCTACCCGCAACTGCCGACCGGGGCCGAGCCGGACCTGATCGACAAGCTGTACGCCAGGATCGGGACGGCGTTCGGGCTGTTCCCGCGGCCGGCGATGGCCCCCCCGCCGAACCCGACCCCGGGCATCTTCCGCCGGGACCGCAAGCGGGCCGAGCAGCAGCGGGCGATGTGGCGGCGGGACTAGGGTCTGTCTCGCTAATCACCGGGCCAGGTAGAGTCGGATGAACGCGAGCCGCACCATCGCCGCGAAGTT
>JAIEQN010000335.1 GCA_019747685.1 Gemmataceae bacterium | reverse complement strand
TCCGGGACATCGCCCTGGACGGGAGGCTGCCGGTGGTCTTCTTCGACGAGTTCGACTCGACCCTCCCGGGGCCGGGGGGCGAGCTCGGCTGGCTCAAGCGGTTCCTCCCGGTGATGCAGGACGGGGAGTTCAAGCACGGGGAGCGGGCGATGAAGGTCGGCGGGCCGGTGTTCGTGTTCGCCGGCGGGACGTGTAAGAATTACCAGGAGTTCTGCCGGGTCGGGGCCGATGACGACCGGCGGAAGGCGTTCGTGGCCGTCAAGGGGCCGGACTTCGTCAGCCGGCTCCGCGGCCACGTCGACATCCGCGGGGCGGACCGGGCGGCCGGGGAGAACCAGGAGTTCATGATCCGGCGGGCCGTGTTCATCCGGTCGAACATGTGGAAGGAGCACCGCCCGTGCTTCTCCAGCCCGGACGACGAGCGGGGGGCCGACCTGCGGATCGACGACGCCGTCCTCGACGCCCTGCTCCGGGTGGGGACGTACAAGCACGGGGCACGGTCGCTCGAGGCGGTGATCGCCATGAGCCGGCTCGCCGAGGCCGGCCAGTTCGACGCCGCCATGCTCCCGTCCGCCGACCAGCTCAACATGCACGTGGACGGGGTCGAGTTCCTCGACCTGGTCAAGGACTATCCCGGTCGCCCCCCGACGCGAGGTCGCCGGTGAGCAGTACGAGCCGCCCGCCGCCGGGGGGGCCGGACCGCCTGGTCTGGGCGCTGCACGGCCACGCCGCCTTCCAGTACCTCCACGCCGGGTGCGAGCTCGGGGTGTTCGAGCTGCTCCACGCCGCCCCCGGGGCCACCCGGGACGAGGTCGCCGGGCGGCTCGGGCTGGCCCCCCAGCCGGCCCGCTGCCTCCTCCTGGCCCTCGCCGCCATGGGACTGGCCGAGAAGGACGGGGCCGGGTACCGGAACGGCCCGGCCGTCGAGGACCTGTTCGCCGACGGCACCTGGCCGCTGTTCGTCGACGTGGTCCGGTTCGAGGACCGGTTCGCCTACGTCGGCGAGCAGGACCTGGTCGAGTCCCTCCGGACCGGCCGGAACGTGGGGCTGCGGCGGTTCCCGGGCGAAGGCCCGGACCTGTACCACCGGCTCCACCAGCGGCCGGACCTCCAGCAGATCTTCTTCCGGTACATGGGGGCCTGGACCGCCCTCGGGGTGGGGCGGCTGCTCAAACGGGTCGACCTGTCCGACGTCCGGTCGGCCGTCGACGTCGGCGGGGGCGACGGGACGGCCGCGGTGGCGGTCGGCCGGGCCCACCCGCAGATGCGGATCGAGGTGATCGACCTGCCGGAGACGGCCCGGCTCGCCCGGCGGACCGTTGCCGCCGCCGGGCTGGCCGGGCGGGTCCGGGTGACCCCCGCCGACTTCTTCGAGCACGAGTTTGCGACCGGGGTGGACGGCTTCTTCTTCTTCCACCAGCTGGTCATCTGGCCGCTCGGGACCGTCACGGCCCTGTTGGCCCGGGCCCACCGGGCGCTCCGCCCGGGCGGCCGGGTGGTGATCCTCAACTCGATGATGGACGACGACGAGGACGGGCCGTTGGCGGCGGCCCTGGACACGGCCTACTTCGTCGCCCTCCCGGCCCCCGGCGGGATGATCTACGCCTGGTCGGACTACGAAGCGTGCCTCCGGGCCGCCGGGTTCGTCGGCGTCCGGCGGGTCGCCCTGAACCTGTGGACCCCCCAGGGGGTCATCCTCGCCCGAAAGGAATGAGGCCGGTCGCCGCCGCCCCTCCCGGGGTCCGGCCAAACCCCCGGCACGGGACCCGCCGGCCCGCACCGGCCGCCGGCGGGCGATTACGGGGCCGGGCTACTCGAACGTCTTCATCACCTTCCCGCCCTTGTCCAGCACCTCGATCTTGCGGACCATCACCGGGGCCGGGGTAGACTTGTCCCGCCGGGCCACCGGCGTCACCGTCAGCCGCACCCGGTACACGGCGTACGGCCGGAACCGCTCCTGGGCCAGCTTCTGGGTTAGTTGCGGCAGGGTGGAGAACCGCAGGTTCCGCGGCGACCGGTGGCTCGGGAACACCACCGGCAGGTGGTCGCCCTCGGCCCCCGTCCGGTCGAACTCGAACACCGCCGCCGCCGTCACCACCAGCGGCTTGTCGGCGAGCCGGTCCGGGTCCCGGTTCAGCCGGGCCAGCTCGTCGGCCGGCGGCTCCCCCGGGATCGTCTTCACCGGCCGGTCGAACCGGTCCAGGTAGTCGACCCGGGCGACCCGCACCCGGACCCGGTCGTCGAACCCCTTGAACCCGGGGACCAGGACCAGCCGGGCGTCCAGCCCCTCCTGCTCCTTGGTCAGCTCGTCGAACTGGGCGGCCACCTCCCGGTCGACCAGGAACCGGAACCCGTCCGGCTGCTTCCCGTCCGGCCCGGCCACGGCGATGTCCTGGTGCGGGGCCAGGGACGGCACCATCGCCAGCACCTTCCCGCGGACCACCCCGGGCTTCCCCTCCATCCCCGCCGGGTCGGCCTTGACCTTGGCCAGGAAGTCGGAAAGCGACCCGGCGTCCCGGCCGGACGCCACGTCCCCCGGGGCCAGGGTGAAGGCCACCGGCGGGGAGGCGACGACCGCCCCGCCGGCGGCCTCGGCGACCAGTTGCAAGACGGCCTCGGTGGTCCCCGCCGGCAGGGCCAGCTCGCCGGTCGCCGCCCGCCGCCGGTCCGGCCCCTCGCCGGCCAGGGCCAGGTCGAGTCGGTCCGCCCCGTCCAGCAGCTTGTACCCGGTCGCCGGGTCCTTCGCCGGGTCCGGCCGCGGCCCCTTCGCCCGGTACAAGAGGCGGACACCCTTCACCCGGCCGGCCGGGTCGATGAACGGGACGGCCACTTTGAACCGGGCCGTCTTGTCGTCGAGGGCCTCCGGGACGACCCCGGCCGGGAGGAACTTCCCGGCCAGCAGGTCGGACAGCTCGGCGGCCGGGACGGCGAACCCGAGCCCCGTCCCGAGCAGGGTGCTGACGGCCACCCCGACCAGCCGGCCGTCCTTGTCCACGATCGGGCCGCCACTGTTACCGAAGATCAGCGGGCCGGTGATCTGCACCTGTTCGAGCTTCCCCTCCCGGTCCCGGCGGAGGCTGCTGACGCTCCCCGGGCTGACCGAGATGTCCGGGTTGGCCCCGCTGCGGGCCAGGTGCTCGCCGAGCGGGAAGCCGAGGATTTGGACCGCCGTGCCGGTGTCCACCGGCGGGGCGGCGAACGGGTCGATCGGCTTGGCCGGGAGCTTCCCGCCCGGAACCCGGAGGACGGCCAGGTCGGCGTCCGGGTGAACGGCCACGATGGTGGCCGGGACGGAGACCTCCTTCCCGGCGACGTTGCTGTGGAACACGACGGTGACGGCCGGCGGCGTCTCCCGGGCGTCGCCCGACGTGCCCAGGGCGTCCTCGACGACGTGCCGGTTGGTGGCCACCAGCCCGCCCCCGCCGGTCTTGGCGACCAGGAACCCGGACCCGGTCGACATCCGCTCGCCGCCGCCGACCCGGATGTAGGCGGTGGCCGCCTTGGCCTCGTCGGCGGTGAGGGCGGTGGCCGCCGGGTCGGGCGCCTTGACCGGCGGGAGGGCCGGGAGTTCGAGCGACGGGCCGGCCGGGGCGGCCGGGTCCATCCGGACCAGCCGGCGGGCCGGCGGGGGGGCATCGACC
>JAIEQN010000881.1 GCA_019747685.1 Gemmataceae bacterium | reverse complement strand
GTTTTTCCCCGGGCGCGGGGGGGGGTGGGGCCCCGGTTGTTTCAATCGGCGGCCCCCCACGCTCCCGGCTCGCCCGGAATCAGAAAGGAGTCTCCCATGACCGACCCGACCCGCCGCGATTTCGTCGCCGCGTCTGCGGCCGCCCTGCCCGGGTGGTCGGCCCTCCACGCGGCCGGCAACGGCCGCCTGCGGGTCGGCCTGGTCGGGTGCGGCGACCGCGGCACCGGGGCCGCCGCGAACGCCCTGGCCGCCGACCCGGACGTGGCCCTCACCGCGGTCGGGGACGTGTTCGCCGACCGGATCGCGTCGTGCCTCGACGCCCTGACCGGGAAGCCGACCGTCGGGGCCAAGGTGGCCGTCCCGAAGGATCACCGGTTCGTCGGGTTCGACGCCTACAAGCAGGTCATCGACCGGTGCGACGTGGTGCTGTTGTGTACCCCGCCGCACTTCCGGCCGCTCCACCTGACGGCGGCGGTCGCGGCCGGGCGGCACGTGTTCGCCGAGAAGCCGGTGGCGGTCGACGCCCCCGGGGTGCGGGCGGTGCTGGCCGCGGGCGACGAGGCCGGGAGGCGGGGGCTGTCGGTCGTCTCCGGGCTGTGCCTGCGGTACGACGCCGGGTTCCGCGAAACGGTCCGGCGGGTCCACGACGGGGCGGTCGGCGAGCCCGTCACCCTGTTCGCCACCGACCTCCGGAGCGGGCGGTGGACCAAGCCCCGCCAGCCCGGCCAGACCGACATGCAGTACCAGATGCGGAACTGGTACAACTTCGCCTGGCTGTCCGGGGACTTCAACGTCGAGCAGCACGTCCACTTCCTCGACGTATGCGCCTGGCTGATGAAGGAGGAGTACCCGGTCCGGGCGGTCGGGACCGGCGGCCGGGCGGTCTTAACCGGCCCGGACTCCGGGAACATCTACGACCACTTCGCGGTGGTCTACGAGTACAAGGACGGGGCCACCCTGGTGAGCCACTGCCGGCAGCAGCCGGGGTGCAAGAACGACATGAGCGTCCGGGTGGCCGGGCGGAAGGGGCGGGCCCTGTTGGCCGAGCGGACCGACGGGCTGGTCATCCGCGGCGACGGCGGCACCTGGAGCTACGACGGCCCGGGGAACCAGATGTACCAGGCCGAGCACGACGCCCTATTCGCCGCGGTCCGGGCCGGCAAGCCGGTCAACAACGGCGGGTACATGGCCCGGAGCACGCTGCTGGCGATCATGGGCCGGATGGCCGCGTACACCGGCCGGCAGGTGACGTGGGAGGCGGCCCTGAACTCGGCCGAGGACCTGTCCCCGCCGCGGTACGGCTGGGACGTTCCGCTCCCGGAGCCGCCGGCCGCCGTCCCCGGCCGGACCAAGTTCCGGTAGGGGCCGACTAGATCGCCTCCGGGCCGCGCTCGCCGGTCCGGATGCGGATGCAGTCCTCCAGCGGCAGGATGAAAATCTTCCCGTCCCCGATGCGGCCTTCGGGGCCGGTCCGGGCGGCGGCCATGATGGCGTTCACCGTCGGCTCGACGAAGTCCTCGTTGACCGCGATCTGGAGCTGCACCTTGCGGAGCATGTTGACGGTCAATTCGTGCCCGCGGTAGACCTCGGTGTGCCCCTTCTGCCGGCCGAACCCGAGCACGTCCACGATGGTCAGCCGGAACACCTCGACGGTGTTCAGGGCCTCCTTCACCGCGTCCAGCTTCTCCGGCTTGATGATGGCGAGGATCAGCTTCATCGGACGCCTCGGGTCGGGACCACGGTTTCCCCGTGTTGGGTGTACTCGTCGCCGACCGGGTAGTTGTCCAAGGACAGGGAGTACGCCCCCTCGAACCAGTCGCGGACGTGGGGGAGGACGCCGGGGTCGTAGGCCGGGCGGGTCGCCAGGGTCGGGCCGAACGGGACGGCCCGGACTTCGCCCTGTTCCGCAACCAACTCGCCGGTCTTGAAGACGTACCGCGGCAACTCGAACATGGACCGCAGGTCCGGCCCCGGGGTGTAGACGGTCACGTCGGCGTCGGCTCCAACGCCCAGGTGCCCCTTGTGCGGCAGCCCGAGGATGCGGGCCGGCCCGGCCCGGGTGATCACCGCGATCTCGGACAGGGTGTATTCGCGGTCGAGGTCGGGCAGCACGCACCGGCCGCGGAGCTTCTCCGGCAGCCGCTTCAGGACCTCCCGGCGGTAGTCCCGGCTCATCAGCAGGGCACAAATCTCGGGGTACGCCAGGAACGACCCGCCGTTCGGGTGGTCGGTGCTCATGGCCACCCGCCACGGGTCGTCCACCAGCAAGTACCACTCCAGACCGATGGCCCATTGCAGGGCGTGTACCAAGCTCTTTTCCTTGTACTCGATCGGGACGATGCCGCACCCGGCCTCGCACTCGATGTCTCCGTTGAACCACTTCCGGCCGAGGACCTTGTGCAGGTAGTGGCCGAGCGGTCCGTCCCCGGTCATCGAGGTGGTGTCGCCGAACAAGACCTGGCCGACATCGACCGTCAGGTTCGGGTGGGCGTTGACGTACTCGGCCAGGTCGGGCACCCGCGACCGGAAGGTGTCCTGGTCGTCCGGCCCGCCGCCGTAGCTGTGGAATTGGATGTGGGTGAAATGTCCGCGGCGGCCGTCCACCGCCCGCATCGTGTCCAGGGTGGTCGCCCAGTTGCCCGGCATCCCGAGCCGGTTGCAATGGATGTGGAGCGGGTGCGGCAGGCCGAAGTCGTCGGCCGCGGCGGCCAACTCGCGGACGACCGCCCGGGGCGTCACCCCGAACCCCGGCACCTCGTCGTCCAGCCCGGCCAGGCCGTTGCGGCCTTGCTTCCAGGTTTCGACCCCGCCGGGGTTGACCGCCTTCAGCCCGTAGCCCCGGGCGGCGTGCAGCAGCCAGCCGAGGAACCCGCGGAGGCGGTCGCGCTCGCCGCGGGCGATCTGGTCGAGGGCGTAGTGGTTGTTCCCGACGAGGACGAGGAACCCCTTGTCGATGACCGGCGTGTCGTGGAACTCCTCGTGGGCGTGGCGGGCGCCGAGCGGCGGGATGGCCGCGTCGAACACGGTGGTGTAGCCGAGGCCGGCGTACAGGTAGCCGGTGGCGAAGGTGGTGGGCGTGCTACCGACGGTGCCGCTGCGGAGCAGGTCGGTGCGTGGGAAGGGGTGGCCGCGGCGGTCCTCGGGGCGGAGCCGGCGGGCGACGTTCACCTTCGGCCCGGCGACGTGGGCGTGCAGGTCGACCCCGCCGGGCATGACCACCAAGCCCGTCAGGTCGTAGACGCGGTCGGCGTGCCCGTCGGCCGGCGGGGCGACCACCTTCCCGCCGTCGAGCCACAGGTCGAGGGGTTCGCCGTGGACGCCGTTGGCCGGGTCGTAGACGGTCCCGCCGGCGAGCTTGACAAGGGACATGCCGGAAGAGTACGGAAACCGGCGTTTGTGGTGAAACCCTTACTTCACCCGGGCGGCGAAGTCGATCCGGTACGGGCCGAGTTCCGGCCGCCGGCTGATGTCGTCCACCAGCCCCTTCGCGTCGGCGGCCGCGCGGACCTCGAAGGTTACGGCCAGGGCGTCCGGCCCGGTGCGGCGGACCTCGACGGCCTCGGCCCGGCCGCGGCAGGCGGCCCGGATCAGGTCGGCGGCCGGGTCGGCGTCGGGCACCTGGCCGCGGGCCACCGGCGGCC
>JAIEQN010000413.1 GCA_019747685.1 Gemmataceae bacterium | reverse complement strand
ACCCCGGCCCGGCCGGCAGGGCCCGCAGGGCGTGGGCCAGCCCGGTCCCGGCCGACACCCCGGCGACCACGGTGAACACCCGGCGGGTGGCCGGCGGCAGCCGCCGGGCGTGCCACAAGAGCAGCAGCGGGACGGCGGCGGTGGCCGCCCAGACGAGCGCGTCGGCGGCCCACCGGACCGCGGACGGTGACGGGAGCAGGTCGGCCATCGTCGGTCCTCGCGGCCGGGCGGGGGAGGTGTCCGGGCTTTGGTGGCACAGGCATTCCTGCCTGTGCCACCAGCCGAAACATGAACCCCCGGCGACGAACATTAGCACGGGCCGCGAACCGGTGCCACCGGGCCGGCCGCCGCGGACCGTCGTGCGACGGTGTTATCGAAGGCCGGCGGGCGGCGGTTGCGTCAATCCTCCGGCCGGGGGCAACAACCGGCCCCGGGGCTTCGATCATCCCCGGGGTTGGTGTCCGGACCTGGTGGCACAGGCCTCCCGGCCTGTGCTCGGTAGCCCGCGCAGGCCGGGAGGCCTGTGCCACCAGGTCCGGGGCCACCCGCCCCCGCACGGAGGTGCCCGCCCGTGGTCGTCATCGCCGGCTGCCTGGTCGTCCTGGTGTCCGTCCTGGTCGGGTTCAGCATGGCCGGCGGGAAGGTCGGCGCCCTGATCCACCTGTCCGAGTTCGTGACCATCGGCGGGGCGTCGGCCGGGGCCCTGATCGTGATGGCCCCGAAGAAGGTGCTGGGCGACATCCGCCGCGGCATCATGCAGACCCTCAAGGGGTCGCCGTACACCAAGGCGATGTACGCCGAGCTGTTCAAGCTCCTGTTCGCCGTCACCCGGCTGACCCGGGCCGAGGGCGTCCTGGCCCTGGACCAGCACGTCAGCGACCCGAAGGGGAGCACCCTGTTCCGCCAGTACCCGAAGATCGCCAACGACCACCACGCCATGCCGTTCTTGTGCGACTCGCTGTCGCTCATCGTGGACGGGCAGGCCGAGTCGGAAAAGCTGGCCGGGTGGCTCGAAGAAGAAATCTCGGTGGTCGAGAAGGAGCACCACGCGGCCTCCGGGGCGGTGAACAAGGTGGCCGACTCGCTCCCCGGGTTCGGGATCGTCGCGGCCGTCCTCGGGATCGTGGTGACGATGCAGGCGATCGGCGGGCCGGTGGACGAGATCGGGTACAAGGTCGGGGCGGCCCTGGTCGGGACGTTCCTGGGCATCCTGATGGCCTACGGGTTCTTCGCCCCGCTCGCCGGCCGGATGGAGGCCCTGGGCGAGCAGGAGGCGACGTTCCTGCGGACGATCGCCACGGCCGTCGTGGCGATCAACGAGGGGGCCAACCCGCGGGACGTGGTCACCCGGGCGAGACGGGTGGTCGGCACCGACTGCCGGCCGTCCCAGGCCGAGATGAAGCAGATGTTCTCCTGACCGGAGTTTCGAGTTTCGAGTTTGAAGTTTCGGGTCCGGACATCGGGCCGGTCCTCCGACTCCGCGACTCGGCGCTCGACGCAAGCTACGAACTCGAAACTCGAAACTCGAAACTCCTATGGCAGCGAAGGGCGGCGGGTCGTGGAAAGTCGCTTACGCCGACTTCGTGACCGCCATGATGGCGTTCTTTTTGGTCATGTGGATCGGGGCCCAGGACTCGAAGGTCCGGCAGTCGGTGGCCAACTACTTCGTCGACCCGGACGGGGTGGCCAAGAAGCCGGTCCGGACCGGGGCCGTCCTCGACTCGATCCAGTACGGGTCGCTCCCGGACCAGCAGAAGACGGCCACCAACCGCGGCCGGACGACCCACACCGTCCCGGGCGAGCCGAGCAGTCCGACCCGGGTGGTCAGCAACTGGGTCCACGCCGACCCCCAGCGGCTGCGGGCGTGGCACGACCGGGCCCACGCCGCCCGGGAGGCGGCCGCGGCCAGCCCGGAGGTGACGGGGAAGGGGGCCGACCCGCACGAGGTGGCGGCCAAGCAGCTCGCCGCCCAGCTCCGGGCCGAGGTCACGGCCGGGGCCGGCGGCCAGCCCGGCGGGGTCTACCAGGACCTCCTGTTCGGTGCCCTGTGGGAGGTCAACTGGACCGAGGTGGCCGAGGACCTGCTGACCACCGGGGGGCGGTGATCCGGGCGGGCGGCCGGGGTGCGCCGGCCGGTGGGGGTCGGGTCTTCCGGCCCGGAGGGCCGGTTCCGTCAGCCCAGCCCGAAGGGCGGGGTCGGCGTCCGCCAAAAATCCCGGCCCTGTCAGGGCCGTTCCCGGGCCGCGACCGCCGGACCCGGAACGACCCCTTCAGGGTCGGGGCTGATTGGGTCGCCCGCGTACCCAGCCCTTCGGGCTGGGCTGACGGAACCGCCCCTCCGGGCCGGAAATTCGACCGACCGCCGGCCCGACCGCCCACCGGCCGGCTCACGCCGCCGGGCTCCACGGACAACGTCCCCTTGACCCGGCCCGGCCCGCCGGTCAGCATCAAGGGGGCGGCCGGGAACCGCCCTTGCCCAGCCCGGCCGGCCGGCGTATAGCCCCGGGCCGGTCCGTTCACCCGGGCGAGGGCCACGACATGCGGCGGATGATCGTGCGGGCGGCGGTCGCGGTCGGGGCGGCCGGGGCGGTGGTCGCGGTCGGGTCGGCCCGGCAGCCGGCCCCGGTGCCGAAAGCCTTGCCGGCCATCCCGCCGTTCGTCGGCGGGGCGCCCGACTCGAACAAGCTGCGGGCCGACGCCGACGCCCTGGCCAGGGAGCGGGCGGAGGCGGCCAAGGACATGGGGCCGCCGGCCGTGGCCACCGAGCGGGCGGTCCTCCAGGCCCAGTTGCTCGACCTGCTCAAGCGGCTGGGCGACCGGCCGGCCCCCGCCCCGGCCCCCCGGGGGCCGAACCCGCCGACCCGGTTCGAGGTGCCCGACCGGGTCCGCCCGGCCGACGCCGTCCGGATGGCCGAGAACCTGTTCCGGGACAAGGACTACGACGCCTGCCTGCGGGTGCTGCGGCTGACCGACCGGACGCAACTGGGCCGCGAGGAGCGGGCGTTCGCCCAGTACCTGACGGCCTGCTGTTTGCGGCTGACCGACCGGCGGGCCGAGGCGGCGAGCATCTACCGCGAGGTCGCCGACGCCCGGGAGGACGAGTTCCTGGCCGAGTGTGCGGTTTCCCAGCTCGCCCTGATGCGGTCGGCGGAGGAACTTCAGGCCCAACTCCGACAACTCGACATCCGGCCGAAACCCCGCTGACGCGGGCGGCCGGAATTCGCCCATTTCCGATATTTCCGGCCGTACCCGTGCTACAAGAAGTTAACACGCGGGCGGCCGGACCCGACTCCCCGGCCCAACCGTCGCCCCGGGCCTGCCGACCCGCCCCTCGGGTGCCCCGATGCCGCTCCTCGTCCCGCCGATCTCGACCCCTGCCACCCCGCCGCTGATTACTCCGGCCGCGTCCGGTGCCGCCGCGGTCGCCCCGGAGAACTCGTTCGGGTCGGTGCTGGCCCAGGCGGCCGGTGCCGACCAGCCGGCCAGCGCCGCGGCAGCCCCGACGACCGGCATCGACACCACCGGTGCGGGCACGAGCGTCGACGAAACGGCCGACGCCACCCGGGTCGCCGCCGAGGCCGCGGCCGGGCTGTTCGTGGTGGCCCCGGGGGTCGTGTTGTCGCAGGCCGGGTCGGCCGTC
>JAIEQN010000704.1 GCA_019747685.1 Gemmataceae bacterium | reverse complement strand
GCCGGCCGCGGCGGCGCCGCCGAACGGCCGCCGCGACGGCGGACGGCGGGACGATACAGGTGGTCGTTAACGCCGGGGCCGGGCGGGCGGTCGGGCTGGTCGTCGGCCGCATCCTCGACATCGCCGAGGAGACGGTCACCGCCCGGGCCGACGCCACCCGCCCCGGGGTGCTGTTCACCGCCGTCGTGCAGGACCGGGTGACCGAGTTCCTGGACGTCGAGCACGTGGTCCGCGGCGGCCGGGGGGGGTGACCCGTGGGCGACGACCAGCAGGTGTGCACGTTCCTCGTGGACGGCGCGGCGTTCGGGATCGACGTCCGCGAGGTGCAGGAGGTCATCCGGTTCCAGGAGCTGACCCGGGTCCCGCTGGCCCCGCCGGAGGTCCGCGGGCTGATCAACCTCCGCGGCCAGATCGTCACCGCGGTCGACCTCCGCCGCCGGCTCGGGCTGCCCGACCGGCCGCCCGGCGACCTGCCGGTGAACGTCGTCGTGCGGACCCCGGACGGGGCGGTCAGCCTGCTGGTCGACGAGATCGGCGAGGTGCTCGGGGTGCCGGCGGCGGCGTTCGAGCGGCCGCCGGACACCCTCCGCGGCCCGGCCCGCGACCTGATCCGCGGGGCGTACAAGCTGGCCGGCCGGCTGCTGCTGGTGCTCGACACCCGGCAGGCGACGGCCCCGCCGGCCGACCGCCCGGCGACGTGAAACACTGAACCGCAGAATGTCGGGGCCGGCCGGTCTTCACCTCCCCCCTGGTGGGGGAGGTCGCCGCGGAGCGGCGGGTGGGGGGGACGGCCTCGGCATGGCGGCAAGCTAATCGAGCGGGGGAATGCCTTCACCCCCCACCCTAACCCTCCCCCACAAGGGGGGAGGGAACCAGACAAGGTCGCCGCGATGGCTCGGGCCGACCGACGACCCGGACATCCTGCGGACCAGTAACGACTCACCACCGACCCCCACCCGGGAACCCCCGCCATGACGACGTCCGAGAACGGCCCGACCGCGGCCGCCCCTGCGACCAGCCCGCTCGCCTCGGCCGACTTCCTCCGGGCCGCGGTCGCCGGCCTCCAGGCGAACGTGTTCATCGCCGACGCCCGGCTGAACCTGGTGTACGCCAACGACCACGCCGTCGAGACCCTCCGCGGGCTCGACGCCGAGCTGCGGGCGGCGTTCGGGGTCGGGGCCGACGAGGTGGTCGGGGCGACCATCCACCGGTTCCACCGGGACAAGAAGAAGGTCGAGCGGATCCTGCGGAACCCGGCCGCCCTCCCGTACGCCACCCGGTTCGGGTTCGGCGGGGTCACCCTCGACGCCCGGATCAACGCCGTGTACGGGCCGGCCGAGGAGGTGCTCGGGTACGTCGTCAGCTGGGAGGACGTGACCGCCCGGGAGGCCGAGGAGGTGCGGCTGCGGGCGATCCTCGACGCCATCGACAAGGCCCAGGCGGTGGTCGAGTTCCGGCCGGACGGGACGGTCGTGGCGGCGAACGAGAACTTCCTCCGGCTGATGGGGTACACGCTCGACGAGGTGAAGGGCCGGCACCACGGCCTGTTCGTCGACGACGCCACCCGGGCCGGCCCCGAGTACCGGGAGTTCTGGGCCCGGCTCGGCCGCGGCGAGTACCAGGCCGGGGAGTTCAAGCGGGTCGCCAAGGGCGGCAAGGAGGTGTGGATCCAGGGGAGCTACAACCCGATCCTCGACCGCACCGGGCGGGTTAGCCGGGTGGTCAAGTACGCGACCGACGTGACCGCCCAGGTGCGGCTGCGGCTCGACGTCCAGTCGGTGCTCCGGCAGGTGGCCGACAACGCCACGGCGCTGGCGGCGGCGTCCAACGAGCTGGGGGCGGTCAGCCAGCAGATGGCGGCCAACGCCGAGGAGACGGCCAACCAGGCCGGGGTGGCGTCGGCCGCCGCCGAGCAGGTCAGCCGGAACGTCACCACCGTCGCCGCCGGGGCCGAGGAGATGGGGGCGAGCATCAAGGAGATCGCCAAGAACGCCCACGAGGCGGCCCGGGTGGCGACCGCCGCCGTCAAGGTGGCCGACCGGACGAACGCCACCGTCGGCAAGCTCGGCGAGTCGAGCGCCGAGATCGGCAACGTCATCAAGGTGATCACGTCGATCGCCCAGCAGACGAACCTGCTCGCCCTGAACGCGACGATCGAGGCGGCCCGGGCCGGGGAGGCCGGCAAGGGGTTCGCGGTGGTGGCCAACGAGGTCAAGGAGCTGGCCAAGCAGACGGCCCGGGCGACCGAGGACATCGGCCGCAAGATCGAGGCCATCCAGGCCGACACCAAGGGGGCGGTCGGGGCGATCGAGCAGATCGGCACCATCATCACCCAGATCAACGACATCCAGAACACGATCGCCAGCGCCGTCGAGGAGCAGACGGCGACGACCGGGGAGATCGGCCGGAACGTGGCCGAGGCCGCCAAGGGCAGCACCGAGATCGCCCGGAACGTGACGGCCGTGGCCCAGGCCGCCCGGGGCACCACCGAGGGGGCCGGGGACACCCGCAAGGCGGCCGACGAGCTGGCCCGGATGGCCCACGGCCTCCAGCAGCTCGTCGCCGGGTTCCGGCACTGACGGGGGCGGGGTCCGGGGTTTGTCGCCCCCCCGCGGGGGGATCACGCACGAGCGTAGGGCGGGCCGAGTGAGGCTCTGCGAGCGAGTCCCGCCGCCAGCCGCGTCGGCGGTCCCGGTGCTCCTCACCAGCGGGTCGGCCGGCGGGACTCGCGGCGAAGCGCCGCTCGGCCCGCCCTACACCGGACTCGTCCCGGGTTCAACCACTGACGGCCCGGTGTTCCCGTGCTACGATTCACCCGGCCCACGGCGGGAGGCGGACATGCTGGCGCTGGTCGTCGACGACTCCCGGACCGTCCGGCTGGTGGTCGGCAAGCTCCTCCGCGACGTCGGGTTCGACGTGGTCGAGGCGGCCGACGGCCGGGCGGCCCTCGACCAGCTCCGGCTCCACCCGGGCGTCGGGCTCGTCCTCGTCGACTGGAACATGCCGGTGATGAACGGGCTGGAGTTCGTCGCCGCCGTCCGGGCCGACCGGGCGTTCGACCCGGTCCGGGTCATGATGGTGACGACCGAGACCGAGCCGGAGCAGGTCCGGCGGGCCCTGGCGGCCGGGGCGAACGAGTACCTGATGAAGCCGTTCAACCGGGACGTGCTGGTGGCCAAGCTCGGCCTGCTCGGCGTTCTCGAGGAGTGAGCCCGCGTGTCCAAGATCCGGGTCCTGGTCGTCGACGACGCGGTGGTGGTCCGCCGCATGGTGGCCGACGAGCTGGCCGCCGACCCCGCCCTCGAAGTGGTGGGCACGGCGGCCAACGGCCGGCTCGCGCTGGCGAAGCTCGGGCAGGTCGTCGCGGACGTGGTGATCCTCGACGTCGAGATGCCCGAGCTGGACGGGCTGGGCACGCTGCGGGAGCTGCGGAAGACGCACCCGAGGCTGCCGGTCATCATGTTCAGCTCGCTGACCGAGCGCGGGGCGGCGGCGACGCTCGACGCCCTGGCCCTCGGGGCGACCGACTACTTCGCCAAGCCGACCGGCGGGCCGGACAAGGCCCTGCGGCTGATCCGCGAGGAGCTCGCCCCGGCGATCAAGGCGGCGTGCGGGCGGTCGACCCCCGGCCGCGA
>JAIEQN010000632.1 GCA_019747685.1 Gemmataceae bacterium | reverse complement strand
CGGGACGAGAGCGGGAAGGAGATCGCCGGCCCGGAAGTCACCGACATCAAGTGCCCGGCGTGCGGCAAGTTCATGGTGCGGAAGGAAGGCCGGTTCGGCGTCTTCTTCACCTGTGAGGGTGCTCCGGAGTGCCCGACCACGATGAACCTGCGGGCCGACGGGACGGTAGCCGTGACCGCCCTGCCGACGCAGGTGACGTGCCCGAAGTGCGAGAAGACGAAGCTTTTGCTCAAGGAGAGCAAGGCGGGCAAGAAGTACGTTCAGTGCCCGGACGCGAAGTGCAAGTTCATTGCGGACAGCGACGAGCAGGGGAACCCGATCCAGCCACCGGACACGGGCATCGCCTGCGAGAAGTGCGGTAGCCCGATGGTGGTGAAGGTGGCCTGGCGGGGGCCGTTCCTGTCGTGCTCGGGCTACCCGAAGTGCCGCAACGCCAAGTCGATCAACGCCGAGGTGCGGGAGCAGTTGAAGGCAAAGGGGATCGAACTGCCGGCCGCGCCGCCGAAGGGAGCGGCCGGCGGGGCGAAGGGGCCGGACGTGCCGGCGGTCGAGGTGGACGAGCGGTGCCCGCAGTGCGACGGGCCGATGCGGCTGAAACCGTCGCGGTTCGGCAAGGGGTATTGGCTGAGCTGCGCCAAGTACCCGAAGTGCAAGGGGACGGCGAAGGTGTCGGCCGCCCTCCAGGCCCGGATCGACGCCGCCGGTCAGCCGGCCACCGCCCCGGCGGGGTGACGCCGCACGCCGGGGCGGGGTCGGGTATACTGGGGGTGGACCGGGAACCCGCGTCGGAGGCACGCCCGTGGCGAAGAAGAAGGCCGCGAAACCGAAGATGGCCCGGGTCGTCTTGGTCCGCCCTCCCGAGGAAGGGACGATCCCGCTCAAGAACATCCTGGCTGCGGTGCGGCAAGTGCGGAAGGCGGAGCGGGAACGGCTGAAGCGGCAACAGGCCGGGGCGGCGTCGTGAGCCGGCCGCCGGAGCGCCGGCCGACGTACAACAACCGCGTGTTCATCAACTGCCCGTTCGACGCGGCTTACCGGCCGTTGTTCCGGGCACTGGTGTTCACCGCCGAGTTGTGCGGCTACTCGGCCTGTTGCGCACTCGACGAGGACGACTCGAGTGAGCCCCGGGCGGCCAAGATCATCCGGCTGATCGAAGGGTGTCGGTTCGGCATCCACGACATTTCCCGGACCGAGTCGAACGCCGAGGGCTTACCTCGGTTCAACATGCCGTACGAGTTGGGCCTGTTCGACGGCTACAAGCGCGCCGGGTCGGGCCGCCAGGGCAAGAAGAGGACGCTGGTTCTCGACCGGGAGCCGTACCGGTACCAGAAGTTCCTGTCGGACATCGCCGGGCAGGACATCCGGACCCACGCGAACGACCCGGCGGTGTTGATCCGCGAGGTCCGCGGGTGGTTCCAGGCCCAAGCCAGAAGCCGCGACCTACCCGGTGCCGACCCCATCATCTACCAGTACGACAGGTTCCGCGACCAAGTCCCGACGCTGCTCGCCGCGGTCAACAAGACCGAAGCGGACTTGGACAGTTACCGGGATTACCACAACCTCGTTTACGGCTGGCTCCGGGAGAACACCGGGCCGAAGGTCCCGGCCGGCTGACGGCCGCCCGGTTTCGTTCTGGACATCTGTTCCCCGTCTGCGTATCATCGTGACGGCCGCGGTGCCTGCCGCGGCCGTCGCCCGTTCACGTCACGGAGGGGTCTCGATGCGGTTCGTCACGGCGGTCGGGCTGGTCGCGGCGCTGGGGTGGGGGGTCACGGCCGACGACAAGAAGGACGACGGGAAGGGCAAGGGCGGGAAGCTCGACCCGGCCGCCCTGGTCGGGACGTGGGAGTTCGTGTCCGGGATCAAGAACGGGGAGAAGGCCGACCCGGACGGGCTGAAGGCCAGCAGCTTCACCGTCAACAAGGACGGGACGGCCGTGCTGGGCGGCCCGGCCGGGGAGTTCAAGCTGAAGTACAAGCTAGACGCCGCCGACCCGGCGAAGATCGACTTCGAGATCACCGACGGGCCGGTGGCGGTCGGGGAGAAGGCCCCGGGGATCATCAAGCTGGACAAGGGGATGGTGACCCTGGCCTACGCCCCGATGGGCGGCGACCGGCCGACCAAGTTCGACGGCGAAAAGTCGTACCTCTTCGTGCTCAAGAAGAAGGAGGCGGGCAAGAAGGAGGACAAGAAGCCGGCCGACAAGTCGCCCGAGGCCAAGCCGGACCCGGCCCGGGACTGACCCGACGCCCCGGCCCGGGCGGTTGCCCGGGCCGGGTCACCACTTGGCGAAGGCGGCGGCCAGTACCAGCCCGAGGGTGCCGGCGACCAGCAGCAGGGCGAGGCCCCAGGTCGAGGCCCAGGACAGCGGGTACAGGTAGACCCCGCAGTCCGGGCACGGGGCCGCGTCCCCGGCGTCGGCCGGCTCCAGCAGACCCTGCCAGCCGCACACCGCACACCGGTACGGCCGCTCCCGTGGCCCCATCGGCAACCCCCGCTCGCGTCACGACAGCTCGTCCAACTCCCGCAGCCGGCGGTCGGCGTCGAACACCGGCGGGGGCAGGGCGTCGGCCAGCTTCAAGGCTTCGTTCTCGCCCAAGTCGGGCTTGGCCGTCCCGTGTCCGCGGAACACCGGCAGCCCCCGCTTCAGGGCGACGATCTCCCGCCGGGTCCGCCCCTTCGGGCCGTCCGGCCACCGCCCGATCCGCTCGTGGAAGAGGAAGAAGACCTTGGCCACCTCCCGGATGTACCGCCAGTAGCCGGGGTTGTCGGTCTGCACCACGAACAGCCCGCCCGGGGTCAGGCAGCGGTGGACCAGGGCCAGGAAGGCGGGCGTAATCAGCCGGCGGCGGACCTGGGCCGGGTCGTAGTACGGCTGCGGGTGGTAGCAGTGGATTTCGGCGACCGAGTGCGGTTCGACGAACCGCTCCAGCAACTCGTGGGCGCCGAGCACCGCGAACCGGATGTTGGCGAGGCCCCGCTGGTTGGCCCGCTTGCGGGCGTACCGGATGACCACCGGCAGGATGTCGGTCCCGAGGTGGTCGTGGGACCTGCGGGTGATCGCCGACCCGATCAGGAACCGGCCGTTGCCGCACCCCAGGTCGAGGACCACCGGGGCGTCCCGGCCGAACAGCGCGTGCCAGCTCAGCCGCCCCTCGGCCGGCATCGCCTTGAGGGCCGTCTGGGTCCACTTGGATTGGTCGAGGACCCGGCCGGGGAACGGCACCCCGAACTCGCGGTCGGGGTCGTCGGGCTTCGGGCGGCGGGGGCGGGGCATGCGGCGGCCGTGGGTGGGTTTCCGCCGTCCCCGGCGGGTCCGGATAGGATACACGGCGGACGGCCGTGACCCACCGGTGTGACCGGGAGCCCGATGCCGGCTTTCCCCTCGCTCGCCCGCCGCGAACGCATTCCCGAGCGGATGGACGACCCGGGCCTCGACCCGGCCGAGCACCGCCGGGCCCTGGCGGCCCTGGCTCGCATCAACCGCTGGAGCCGGTCGGCGGCGGTCATCTGGCGGCCGATCCGCGACTTCGCCCGCTCGGCCGGCCGGCCGGTCCGGGTGCTGGACGTGGCGACCGGGGGCGGGGATGTGCCGAAGGCCCTGGCGGAGAAGGCGCGGCGGGCCGGGCTGGCG
>JAIEQN010000503.1 GCA_019747685.1 Gemmataceae bacterium | reverse complement strand
CGCCCCCGCGGCCGCCGCGAGAACCGCGGCGGCGACCAGACAGTAGGATGTTCTCATAGTGCCGGCCGCCATACCCACCGGCCGCAGCCGGGTCAAGAGAAGCCTCAGAAAACCCCTCCCCCCGGAACGGGTCCAACGATGAAGGCCGAGGTCCTGTCGATCGGCAGCGAGCTGACCACCGGCCAGAACCTCGACACCAACAGCCAGTGGCTCAGCCGCCGGCTGGCCGAGGTCGGCATCCCGGTCGGCTTTCACACCACCGTCGCCGACGACCTGGCCGACAACATCCAGTGCTTCCGGATCGCCTGCGGCCGGGCCGACCTCGTCGTCGCCACCGGCGGCCTCGGCCCGACCCTCGATGACCTCACCCGCGAGGCCCTGGCCGCCGTCGCCGGGGTCGGGTTGGTCGAGGACGCCGCCTCGCTGGAGCACATCCGCGCGCTGTTCGCCGCCCGCGGCCGGGTGATGCCCGACCGGAACCGGGTCCAGGCCCTGTTCCCGGCCGGGGCCGAGCCGCTCCCCAACCCGGTCGGCACCGCCCCCGGCATCTGGATGAACGTCGGCCGGGCCGCCGTCGTCGCCATGCCCGGGGTGCCGTCGGAAATGTTCCGGATGTTCGGCGAGCAGGTCCTGCCCCGGCTGGCCGCGGCCGGGCTGGGCGGCGGGGTGTTCATCCAGCGGAAGATCAACACCTTCGGCTGGGGCGAGTCCCAGGTCGAGCAGAAGCTCGCCGACCTGACCCGCCGGGACCACGTCCCGGAGGTCGGCATCACCGCCAGCGACGCGGTCATCTCGCTCCGCATCCTGGCCCGGGCGGCGACCCTCGACGAGGCCCTGGCCCAGGTCGCCCCGGTCGAGCAGACCATCCGCGGCCGGCTCGGCGACCTGGTGTTCGGGGCCGAGGACGAGGAGTTACAGGACGTGGTGGTCCGGCTGCTCAAGGAGAAGGGCCGGTCGCTGGCGGCGGCCGAGAGCATCACCGGCGGGCTGGTGGCCCACCGGGTCTGTCTGGTGCCCGGGGCGAGCGACGTGTTCTGCGGCGGGGTGGTGGCCTACACCGACGAGGCGAAGGCCCGGGAACTTGGCGTACCGCGAGAGCTATTGGACCGGTTCGGGGCGGTCAGCGAGCCGGTCGCCCGGGCGATGGCCGAGGGGGTGCGGGCGAAGTTCGGGGTCGACCTGGCCATCTCGACCACCGGGTTCGCCGGGCCGGGCGGCGGGACCGCCGCCGACCCGGTCGGGACGGCCTACGTCGCCCGGGCCGACGCGACCGGCACCGAGGTGACGCGGTTCGGGTGGCTCGGCACCCGGGCCGAAGTGATGAGTCGGACGGCCAAGCTGGCCCTGAACACGGCCCGGCTGCGGCTGTTGGCGGCCCGCTAACCGTAGCCGCTGTGGGTGTCGGTCGGCCACAAAATCCTCAAAATCGGAAATCTCGACTTGACGGCCAATCGCGTCCTCTATAGCATCCGATCACACTTCGCCCTCACATCAGAGCTTCACAACACGGGTGACGCCCTGACGCGGACCACGCTGCGCCTGCACCGGCTCGTCGGGTTGGTGGCCTTCGCCGCCGCGGTGGTGGTCACCGGCACCGCGCTCGGACAGCCGCCCCCGCCGACCATCGACTTCGCCAACGGCACCCCGACCAACTCGCTCGACGCCAAGGGCAACGTGATCTCCGGTAAGGTCAAGGTCGATCTGACCTGGGCGAACGCGCCGCTCGGCGGCGGAAACTCCTGAAAGACCGAGTACTGGTATCCGGACCCGGGTCAGAAGGTCGCCAAGAACCCGAGTACCGTCGGCGTCGGTCCGTTGGGTGCGGCCGGGAACGGCTCCTCGGCCCTCTCCGGGATTCCCGTGGGCACGGTGATGTACGCCAAGATCTACCTCTACGACGCGAAGAGCAACCTGCTCGATAGTAAGACCAGCGGCAACTACACCGTGAAATGAGTGCCGGCATCGTGCGTCTGGGTGTACCGTTAATCAGTGAGGAGTATCGAGTCGTGCAACACAACCGCCGGGATGACGGCTTCACGCTGATCGAGTTGTTGGTGGCGGTCGCCATCCTCGCGGTGTTGATCGGGCTCTTGCTGCCGGCCGTCCAGAAGGTCCGGGAGGCCGCGCTGCGGTCGGACACGATGAACCGGGCGCGTCAACTCGTCCTGGCCGTTCACCACTCGGTGACCGCCGCGGACGGCCTGTTGCCGACGATCGACGGGGACCCGCCGAGCCAGTACGTCTCGACCTTCTACTACCTCCTGCCGTTCATCGACGGCTACTCGGTGGCATCCCACACCGACGACTACAACGGCGTACACTACCGGAGCCGTACGGACCCGAGCTACGACGCCATAACCACCGGCGACCCCGCGTACGACGGGAACATCAGCTTCGCCGTCAACGCCGTCCTGTTTGTGAAGGGCCGGCGGCTGGAGACGGTCCCTGACGGGACATCCAGCACGATCGCCTTGGCCGAACGGTACGCCCGCTGCGGCCCCCGGGTGAATGTCCAGTGGGGGTTCCGGAAGTCCGAATGCTACTCCGGGACTACGGGTGCCCGGGTCCCGTGTACCGGATACGACACGAGGCGGGCAACTTTCTCGGACAACGCCTACGATGACCTGCTTCCGACATCGGGGAGGGGTGGCGGCTTCCCGGATCGGACGTTTCAACCCTTGCCGCTACCACTTTCCTGCGACCCGGTGACGGTTCAAGCCACAACGTCATCTGGGCTCATCGTCGCACTGGCGGACGGTAGCGTGAGAAGCATGGCCAGTTCGGTCGGTGCCCCCATCTACTGGGGATCGGTGACGCCGGCCGGTGGCGAACCGCTCGTTGATTGGTAAGGGTTCACCGGTATGTGCTCCGGACGGGACCGGTCACTCGGCCTGGGCGGTGAAACGCCGGCCATCGCCAACCGGCGGCGGTTCCGGCAGCGGCGGGCGGGACGCGTGCAGCCGCCGGACCGCGGCGCCCTCGGCCGGCAGCGGTCGGTACCACTCGGCGCCCAGCTCGGCCACGTCCTCCTCGACCCGCGGCGGCCCGTTGGCGATCAGGTCCCGGCTGTACAGGGTGACGGCCAAGAGGGCGGCACACCCCATCCCGGCCACCCCGGCCGCCGCCCGCCGGTTCCGCCCGGCCAGCACCACCACCACCCCGGCCACCACCAGCACGGCCGCCAGCTTGTACACGGCCAGCCCGTGCCACCCGTACCGCTCCAGCCACGGGGCGGCCACCGGGTTGGCCTCGTACACCGCCCCGTCGCCGGTGTGGATCAGGGCGTAGGTCTGGGTGAAGTCGGCCGCGCTGAGGGCCACGAAGATCGCCAGCCCGGCCAGCCACAGGCGGTTGGTACGCGACACGGTACGGTTCCTCGGCGGGACACCGGGAGAGGTGCCCGTTGCGTCCGGATTCGCTCCGGGGGTGTACGATTTCGCCCCGACGGGGGAGGGCGTCCGGCCCTCAACAGGTTGGATCGGCCCAAGCCTAGGCCCGATTCACCACCGGAGCAAACCCTGTACCCAACCCCCGGCCCGAATCCGCAGCCGGCTCAGCCGGGGGCCGAAAAGTCGGCCGGCGGCCGGGCGGCCCCCGCCCAACCCGGCGGGCGGGCCGACCCGGCCGCCG
>JAIEQN010000682.1 GCA_019747685.1 Gemmataceae bacterium | reverse complement strand
GACAGGTCGAGGTGCGAGCGGAACCGGCGGTCGGCCTCGTCCCGGTCGAGGACGGACAGGAACTGGGACTGGCGGAACGGGTCGGGCATGGGCACGGAGCACAGGCAGGAATGCCTGTGCCACCAAACACTGATTCCTGGTGGCACAGGCATTCCTGCCTGTGCGGCGGCTACTTCCGCCGCTTCTTCTTCCGGTCCCGGTCGCGGTCCGGGCCCTTGCGGTCGGGGGTGCCGTTCTCGTCCGGCCGGTCGGGGCGGCGGGGCGGCGGCTGCCGGTTCGGGTTCTTGAACTGCCGGGACGACTGCTCCTCGGCCTGCCGCTGGGCCTCCTCGATCCGCTCCCGCAGCCGCTCCATGAACCGCCCGAACCGCCCCTTCGGCCGGGGCGGGGCGGCCCCGTTGGCCGACGGCCCCATCGCGGCCAGGTCCCCGTCCTTGAGCTTCGGCTTCGGGATGAGCTGCCGCTCGATGATCCCCCAGACGGTGCCGACGATGAAGTACAGGGCGAGCCCGGCGGCCACCTTGTAGAACATCAGGGCCATCACCCCGAGCATGATCTTCATCGTCATCCGCTGCTGGGCCGCCTGCTCGTCGGTCGGCGGGGGCATCATCTTCATCTGCTGGTACAGCATCAGCCCGACGGCCACCAGCGGCAGGACGTTCAGGAACGGCCCGAGGTAAAGGAACGAGAACCCCCCGTACCGGCCGGCCGGGTCGCTGAGGACCGGGATGCCCTCGCCCCACCAGACGGTCATGTCCGGGGCGGCCAGGTTGTCGAACCAGAGGAACGGCTGGAGCCGGAAGAAGATGCTCTCCTGGAGGCAGAAGTACAGCCCCATGATCATCGGCGACTGGGCCAACAGGAGCAGGCACCCGCCCATCATCACGAACGGGTTCAGCCCGTGCTGCATCATCAGCCGGGTCTTCTCCCGGTTGTACGTCGGCAGGTCGTCCTTGTACTTCTCGTGCAGCTTGTCCAGCTCCGGCTTGAGCCGCTTCTGCACCTCCACCATCTTCAGGTTCATCGCCGTCTGCTTCCGGCTCGGGACGAACAGGAGCAGCCGGACCATGACCGTCAGGACGATGATGCTCAGCCCCCACACCGGGATGACCTGGTGGATGGCCCAGAGCAGGCCGTGCATGATGTTGGTGAAGGCGACGACCAGGTCGGTCCAGTAGATGGCGTTGGCGAACGCCCCGAGCCAGGTCGGGGACTGGTAGTCGGTCAGGGTGCGGAGGTCGTAGGTGTCGAGGTACGTCGTGACCAGTTCCGAGTCGACCGCCCCCCGGTCCTCCCCCAGGAGGTTCAACAGCCGCACCTTGGTCGGGCCGTTGTAGACGGCGTAGCCGTGGGCCGCCTTCTCCCCCGGGGCCAGGTCGAGCGGCTCGCTGACCGCCCGGAAGGTGATGTCGGCCAGCTCCGGCAGCTTCGGGTGCTGCTCGTCCCGGATGCGGGCCAGTTGGGCGGCCGCGGCCGCCGCGGCGACCGGGTCGGCCGCGTCCTTGGCCGCCTCCTCCAGCCGCTTCGTCTCGTCCGCCGGCGGCGGGAACGGCAGCTCGCTGGTCCCCCGGACGTAGGCCCACCAGCCCTTGCCGGCGTCCGGCGGGTCGGCGGCGATGCACAGGGCCGAGGTGAAGTACTGGGTGGCGACGGCCGCGTACTTGAACGTCTTGTCGGCCCGCGGGACCTCGGCCCCGCCCCGCCAGTTGGTGATGCTGGCCGCGTCCTCGTACTGCCGCCGGTCCGCCCCCTTCGGGTTCTGCCACCCGATCAGGCAGGTGCGGGTGGTGCTGGTGTACCACTCGCCCTCGACCGGCAGCCCCCGCGGGCCGGAGAGCTGGTACCGGAGCTGGCCCTTCCCCTTCTGCCCGCCCGGCAGCCGCTCGAACGTGACCGCCAGCCCGAGGTGGTAGTCCTTCGGCCCGAGGGTGAACGTCTTGCGGATTTTGACGAAGTACGGGTCGCCCAGCTCGGCCTCGAAGGTGATCGAGTGCGGGCGGCCGCCGTCCTGCGGCCGGTCCTCCCCCACCTTCTTCCAGTTCGCCGTCGCCAGGTACGGGTCGGGGTAGTGGTCGTCGGCCTCGGCGGTGGCGTAGTGGGCCAGGGTGTACGACGGCTCGGCCAGCCGGGCCAGCACGTCCGGGTCGGTGACCGGCCCGGGGGCGAGGTCGGGCGGGACGAACTCCACGTCCAGCTTGAACGGGCGGACCGTCTTGACCCCGGGGATCAGGTACAGCGGGACCGGCTTGCCGTCCTGCTTCGCCTCCCGGCCGATCCGGTCGGCCTCGTTGAACCGGGTCAGGACGACCTGCTGGACCCCGCCGCCGCGGGTCGACAAGAGGGCCTTGAGGTAGAACTCGTCGTCCCCGAGGGCGAAGAGGGTGGGCGGGTCGGCCTTCTTCGGCGGCGGGGGCGGCTTGGGCTCGGCCTTCGGGGGCGGCGGGGCTGGGACCCCGACGGCCGCCCCGGCGACGGCCGCCACGGCCTCGGCGGTCGGCTTGGGCGGGGCGTCGGCCGCCGCGGTCTCGCCGGCGTCCTTCGGCCGGTCGGCCTTCGGGAGCCAGTTCCGGTCGGCGTACCAGAACAGGACGGTGGCCACCCCGGCGAGGAGGACGAAAAAGACGGCGTTGAACGAGTTCTGGCGCATGAGGCGGGGGGTGGCTCCGGGCGGCCGCGGCCGCGGGTTCAAGTGTCATCCTATACAAACGCGACGCCCGCGGGCGGCCGCCCGCGGGCACCGGGGTATTCGGCCGGAGGGCCGGGAGATTGGCGGGGCGGAGGCGGGTGCTTGTAGGGTGTGTCGGGCGGACCGCGGACGGGCCGCGCCACACAACCAACGGAACGAATAAACGCCCATCGCGGAGGCGGTCGCCGAGGAAGTTTTCCAGGTCGGCGACGTCGTAAATCTTCTTGATGGTCGTTTCGACGTCGTACTCGACCCGGCGGAACCGGATGGTGTCGTTGTCCAGGACGACGTAGCAGGCCCGCCAGTTCCCGTCCCGGGGCTGGCCGACCGACCCGACGTTGCACAGGGTCTTGCGGCCGTCCAGCTTGTACGCCCCGTCGGTCTCCTCCGGGCTGAGGAACTGGAGGTTCTCGGTGAAGATGCCCGGGACGTGGGTGTGACCCTGGAAGCAGTACTTCTCGACCAGGGCGAAGATCCGCTCCATCTTCCGCTGGTTGTAGATGTCCTCCGGGAAGACGTACTCGTTGAGCGGGTTGCGGGCCGACCCGTGGACGAACAGGTGGCCGTCCTCCCGGTGGCTGCGGGGCCGCTCGGCCAGGAACTCCCAGCGTTTTTCCCGGACCGGCCGGCTGTCGCCGGCGGATTCGAGTTGGTCCCGGGTCCAGAAGATGGCCCGCTCGGCCGGCTGGTTGAACCCGTCCGGGTCGAACATGGCCCCCTGGTCGTGGTTGCCCAACAGGACGAGCTTGCAGCTCATGACCAGGTCGATGCACTCCCGGGGGTTGGGGCCGTACCCGACCACGTCCCCGAGGCAGTAGACCTCGGTGATCCCCTGGGCCTTGATGTCCGCGAGGACCGCCTGGAAGGCCTCCAGGTTGCTGTGGATGTCGCTGATGATGGCCTTCACGCCGGACGCCTCGCGGCCGGGGGC